>NZ_JAAFKD010000002.1:0-265394 GCF_013299165.1 Microcoleus sp. bin38.metabat.b11b12b14.051 | reverse complement strand
GTAGTGAGGACTTTAGTCCTTCTTTATTGCGGACTGAAGTCCTCACTACAAACCCATACAAAAGGTTCGTAGTGAGGACTTTAGTCCTTCTTTATTGCGGACTGAAGTCCTCACTACAAACCCATACAAAAGGTTCGTAGTGAGGACTTTAGTCCTTCTTTATTGCGGACTGAAGTCCTCACTACGAACCTTTTTGTGCGATCGCCCTAGCGCTTCACACTATTATGTTCCCATTTCCAAACACAGCTAGAAATCAAATTCGTGCAGACATGAGCCGTAATTGGTACTAACAAATTGCCAGTAGCTAAAACACTGTAACCCAGCAGGAATCCGACAGCCGTCGCCCACACAGCATAAGGCCACTGATCCATTCCTCCCAAGTGCAGAATGCCAAAGGAAAAACTTGATAAAACTAAACCTGTTAGATTTAATCCCAAAGCAGACAGCATCACGCCTCGAAATAGCAATTCTTCGCTAAGTCCCGGCAGCAGTCCCAGCCAGATTAAATCTGGCCAAAATAAGGGTTTGAGGACTACTTCTAGGTAAACGTCTGCACTGCGACGATAACCAGGCCATATCTGATATACGATCGCACTACCGCCTGTAATTGCCAATCCGATCGCACATCCTTTCAGCAAATCCATTACAATTAATTTGACGGGCAAAAGCGATACCGATCCAAATATCAACCACAATTTAGCTACCGCCAGCAACATAATGGCTGTCACGCCCATTGCTACTAAAACTTGAGTGCGCGTCAACGGTTCAATTTCGGGAGTTTCGGGAAGTTTTTCTGCCACTTAATCAAGTTTAGATTTTAGGTTTTAGATTGTTAGATTTGTTGAGTAGAGTCAGACAAACACCGCAGGGAGGAGATGTCTGCACCCAAGGAAGCTGGACTGATGCCTGCTCGTAAAGCGACCAATACGCCGATCGCCTCTAAATACGAGTTTACCTGCAAAGCTTTGATTCCGAGTTTTTCTGGGGAAGCTTGCATCTGGGTTTTGTTGTCACCCACGGCGATGATTTGTACTGTCGATCGCCCGCTTAAGCTTAGAATAGCACTGCCACCGCACGCTGTCGCAGGTATTACCACCGCATCGACTCGATCCGCCCACAAACTCGGGGATGCTGACTCAAAATTTCCCCTGTTTCCATAGATGTTTTTTCTTGTGGGGTGGGCATCTTGCCCGCCCAATACCTGTGACAGGTAAGATGCCTCTCCCACAGCAGGAGTGACAAACTGCGGGGCTTTGCTGAGGCCAGCCAGCACGCAAGGTAAGAAAGTATACCCGAGTTCCTCCGCAGCCGATCGCGGGGACAGGTGCGGATCGAGGGGAAGTGGCGACAGCGCCGGGGCGTGGGCGCAGGGGATTTTAAATGTTCTGACAATGAGGTGGCTGATGACGGCTTCGGCACCTGCGAGGGGGTCAACTCCTTTGCCACGGCGGTAGTTTTCGAGGGCGATGCTACCTTCATCTTCGGGAAATCTTGCCACAACTGCGATCGCCTGGACTTTGGCTTGTGCGATCAATTTGTCGGCCGCACGCAGTAAACTGTCGGGATTGCCGATCGTCCCCCAGGATGCCCCTGATTCTGAAATGCGTAATTCTACTTGCAGGGGGCGATCGGTCAAAATACAATCAGTTATGTTTAAACCTAATGTAGCTCTAGCAGCATCAACGGCTTGCAAGTGTCGCAATTGTAACTCCGGTTCGATCGCGCAATCCATAATTAAGCCGATGCGATTTTGATGTACCGGTTGCAAACCCCAGCATCCTTGTGCAAATTTGTCAAGGGCATAACCTTCGACGTAGAGGGCGTTTGGTATCGGCCAATAAAGTTGAGCGCCGTTGAGGACATTGGGATGAGTAATCAGCGTGTCGGCAATTTGGGCGATCGCCCTAGCCACAGGTAGAGCATCCCCTGCAAACCCACCGATCGACGCTCCAACGCCTGTGGGGACTATCAAAACCACTGTTAAAGGGCGGGGATTCACGCTGCTACGGGGGATGCTTCCACGAGCACGTAGCCTTCTACCAGGGCTTTTTGGCGATCGACATCCACGTCTGTGACAGCCCAGCGCAGGGGTTCGCCGTGTTTTTGCAGTTCAATTTCAATAGCTGAGTGCAGTTCTTCGGCGGTGTTGCGGAGGTCAACTTCTGCGGAAATGAAATGAGTGGTCATCTGGCGATCCATAATGGTTTAACCGCGATCGATACTTTGGTACTTACGTAAATTTTACCTTAATCCTAGGATTTACCGAACTGGCGATCGTAAACAATGTCTTCTTTTTCAGTTTCTATCTTCAAGTGCGATCGGGGAAAAGAAACGCACAGCAACACATAACCTTCTGCTTGAAGTTCGGGACTAACGCCCATGCAATCAACCTGCTTAACTTGACCCTCAACAACCTTAGCAGCACAAGTAGTACAAACCCCGGAATTGCAAGAGTTCGGCAAATCAATGCCAGCGGCGATCGCAGTTTGTAGAATTGGTTGATCTTCTGCCACTTCTACGGTATGGGTGCTACCTTGATGGATCAATTCAACAGTGTAAGTTTGAGACATATTTCGATGATTGGTTTTAATTCCGAATGGGAATTTACAGTAGACTTGCAAACAAAGCAACAAGTATTTTACCGCTGTTGGTGATTCTGTGCAAGTTTACAAAATTTATAGGAGTTAAGCATGGGGGTCTAGAAACCGGGTTTTTTACGAAAATACTTCATAGTCACCCGCAGATTCAGTAAAAACCCGGTTTCTTTGCATGAACGGCAAGTCGTAGGGTGCGTCGCCACAAACAATCTCTAACTAAATATCGACCATCTCATAGCGACGCACCTGAGTCGTTTGGTGCGTGGCCACAAACAATCTCTCACCAAAAATCAACCATCTCGCCAGCGACGCACCAAACTTATTCAACAGTCTTTATCTCAATCAAAGTCGTAGGGTGCGTCGCCACAAACAATCTCTAACTAAATATCGACCATCTCATAGCGACGCACCTGAGTTATTCAATAGACTTGCATTCCATTCCCAAACTTTGCTGTTTTGAAAATATCTGCATTAGCCTGTTTTTATCTGCCTTTTATCTACGGTCTTTCTCTTAATCAAAGTTTAGGAAATAAACCTAACATTGCTTTGTAGGAATTTTTTGTAAAAATGGTATAATCTAAGTAACTAATTTTCCCATCAACCCAACAACTCATCAACAGCCAAACTAAAACCAGCCAGCACAAGCTGAGTGCTGATTGTAGAACCCAAATTAAAAGTCAACTTTTGAGATTGAGTCATAATCATTATCCAGCGACTTTCGGGAAAAATAATCCAAACTTCCAGACAACCCGAATCCAAATACTCTTGTGCTTTCAGAAAAACATCTTCCGCAATATCAGTCGGAGAAACAATTTCAGCAACTAATAGCGGACTTTGAGGAAAAGTAGGAACATCGCCATATTCAGCGACAAGTTCAGCAGTCAGATAAGCAACATCAGGGCGACGTACTCGCCTGTCAGTGCGACAAGGAACTTCCGTATAAACTTCGCCACCTTGTCCGCTAGATATCTTGTAACTTCTCCAAGAAAAATCTAATCTAGATTGGATTCGACTGTGTTTTACTGTCATACCATTTTTTTCCGCGATTTTCCCGTCCACCCATTCCATCTCGTCAGGTGGACTGGCGATGAAGTCTTCTAGAGAAACATTTTCCGATAAAACGGCTGTCATTACCATATTCATTTACTCTCTTTTGCCGAATCAACTAATATTATATCATTCTTTGAGAATCGGTAATCGGTAATTGGTAATCGGTAATCGGGAATCGGGAATCGGTAATCGGTAATCGGGAATCGGGAATCGGTAATCGGGAATCGGTAATCGGTAATCGGGAATTGGTAATCGGCAATTGGTAATTAGAACTAACCTATGCCCAATGCCCAATGCCCAATGCCCCATTACCAATGCCCGATGCCCAATGCCCCATGCCCCATGCCCAATGCCCAATCTATTCAATATTAATTTGATTCGGTGGCTTCGATTGATTTTGTTTGTCATCCTTCAAAGTTTTACGCCCAGAACTAGCATAATCCTTGTACAATTCCACAAACATCTTAGTCAACTGCTGCAACGAAAGTTCTTCACCATTAATTTGAGCTTTCATATAAACTTTCAGCACTTCAATGTAAGCCAAACCAAGAGCAAGCGTGAGAGTTGCCGCCGTAGCACCCGAAATAGCACCACCGACAATAGTACCCGCACCCGGAATCATTTTAATCAAATTAGTCACAATACTTCTCCCAACAGCAGTCACCCCACCAGCACCGCTAATTGCAGACAGCATCGCCGAGACAAATCCCTTATCAAAGGGCATTCCAAAAATCACAGTAATATTAGCAATCATTGCCGTTTGCATCGCCATCAAAATTGGTGCATCAGCAAAGGGTACAGGAGTCGCACCGACAATCGCCGAACCTGCCACATAACCAGTTACATACTTAAATGCCATATCAGATTTAAGTGCAACATTAGCAATTTGTTCTTTAACAAAAGCTTTTTGAGCTACTTCCGGCAACAGTTGAAAAGTTGCATCTACCAACTTATCTAAACCGTGAGACTTTACTGTATAATCCTCATCAATCTCTTCCGGTTCAGCCATCACCGGGATGATTTGACTGACTGACAAATTCATATGTTCTAGTTGCTTGAAAAACTCACTCGGCTTTTTCGATGCAGTCTGAGTGAGAACTAAAATAACTGGTACATCCATGATTTCCATTTCTCTTAACCAGCCTTCCTCCACGGATTCTATTCGATTTGCGCCGTGATTGATGCAGTACCAGATGACGTGAATGTGTTCTTTGGGGTGCAGAAGTCTTTGGTCTTCAATGAGTTTAGCAACATTTAATTGAATAATTTTAATTTGTTCGGCGTTGAGTTCGAGTCCGGGAGTGTCGTAAACTGCGATCGGGCAACTCGGTTTGGTATATTGGCGAATACCGTGAGTTACCGGGCGGCCGACTCCGGTTTCTGCTAAGCGCTGGCGAAAAACCGAATTAATCAGTGTACTTTTGCCGACTCCGGTTTTGCCGATGACTAAAACATTGCACTGTCCCACATCATTTTCTGCCTCTTTGAAGGCATCGTAGCTGTTGATTAAAAGGTCATCTAGGGAAAAATCATCTGACATGGCGGTTTCTAGAATGATGGGATATTAAGGATTAAGCATTCATTTTTAATTTTAAGCCCACCGAATAGAATTCGGGGCTACACAAACAAAGTCCGCCTTCGCGGACTGAGAAGTCTCAAATATATTGTAGCAATTTGATTTCAGAACCAGTGGAAAGGATATCTAATTCAATTATTCAATATTCTCATGATTTTCAGATCGATCGCACTCAGGCGGTAAAAAATCAAGATTAAGAACTTCTTCTCCAGTAAAGGGAGACTCTGGGGAAAATGTCGCAATAGATAAACCTGTTTCATCTGCGGCTAATTCCCTAGCATCTCGATAAGATTCATTAAAGATTTCTTGAAAAAAACGATATAAACTAGGACTGGTTTTGAAGGTATCTCCGATGCGTTTACGATGTTCGCGAATGGTGTAAACCCAACTATTTGTTCGTTTTTCAGGCTGATATTTATACTTAAGTAAGTGCATTAAAAGTACCCTCAAATTACTTTTTAAAGCATTTTTATCGCTTCTCCCCATACTTTCCAGTTCCTCTAGTAAGTTCTCTAAATCTATTTCAGAAAACTTTCCCTCTTTTAATAAGTTGATATTTGTCTGTAACCACAGATAAAAATCCCGTTCATAAAGAGATGTTATTGCAGTTGTTATTGATTGGATAGTTGTCATTTGTTTGACTCCCTTTCTTGGTCATAATTTAGTTTAAGCTAGTAAGCGATCGAAATTGATGCTAAAACCGATCAGGATTTGTTGGCTGCTGGCGGTTTCGCCGGATCTACTCGTTTTTACAAATCGGTTTCAGAACTTGCCTGTATGATGTTCGATCAAACCTTCACCAATGGCGCAAACTCCTCTAACTTCAATTGTAAGTCATCCACCAGCATTAAACGATACCTTTCGGTAGTTTTCAACTTGTGGAGAACATAACTAGCAAACTCATCTCGCCACTTTTTTCTATCAAGTTCATTCGAGATGTTCAGCGCTCTGATTGATAGGTTGTAAGGGTATTCTTCAAAGTTGAGATCTTTATCATTTTCAAAATCATGCTTTCCTACTGTAAGAGTGATTGTTGAGTTACGAAACTCATACCAGTTGTCAGTACCATCAGAAAAAAGCTCAAGTTTTAGAGCCAATATAAACTCTAATTCTTTGATTAAATGTTCGATTTCCTGTGGAAAGTCTACAAAAATATCTAGTGTGCGAGACATAAAAACCTCCTTTATTGAAACTCAGTAAAAGTGATGTCATAGATATCGCCAATAATTCGGACGCTATCAATTTTTCCGCGTGTAATATTTTTCGCCCTCTGCAAACCTCGTTCAGCCTCAGCCTTTATCAACCCAGACACCCTAGCATCTATAATTATATCCCTAGCCTGTCCGCCTCGTCTAATCGAATTGTTGATCTGATTTTTTACTGTCGCGCTTGTAGCACCAGCATCCAGACTTTTGAATTCAGTGAATTTTCCATCTACCTCAGCATCGGGATTTCTACCTCCATCGGTTTTTTCCACCAAGGCTTTAACATTCTTTCCCTCTCTTTCCAGAAATTCAGCAATCGCTCTTTCGGTTGCACCAAAAGCTCTTTCTGATTCATCAATACTGCCACAATTAAGCGAATTTTGCTCAGGTGTTTGGTTAGTCCCGTTATTCACCATTTTTGGTTATTTAAAATTTTGGTGAATTATCGCACATTATGAGCCAAGTCACTTGAAAAAAAGAACCGGGTTTCTCACTTAGTCAATACAATGATTCCTCTCCCATCAGGTTATACTATTACCCTAATACTAACACTATCTCTAGTTCCTTTAATATGCCATCTTACAGGCTTACCAGCAAAGAAGTTACTTAAACTTTTAGGAAATACTTAAGATAAGTATACACTCTGAAACAATAAATTATCTTTTATTTTCTGACAATTAATGGCACTTTTGCAAGAAGCCTGGTATTACTATTGTGGCCGGTAAAGACGATGATTTTATCCCATAACTATTGTAAAATTAAGTTGGTATTGAGAACACAATGATGGCACATTAAATGGATTCTCTGATTTCTTTTAGCTTTTTCTTTAAAGTGATGAGATCAATTTCTTCTCTTTCTTCTATTTCTTCTAATAGTCTGCCAATTTTTGATTGCCTCTTCTCCTTACCTTTTTCTATCCATTTTTGATATTTCGGATCGTCGAGCATTTTCTGATATTCCTGATATTCCTTAACTTCGTTTTCAAAATCCTTTAGAGTGTCATACGGTAAGTCCTCCATATCCTTAGCATCAGATATTATTTTATACTTTTCATTCTTTTCAAGGATTTCACCAATATCATCAGAAAGCTCATAATTTAGATTTTCTCTATATGTTACAAAACATCCTTCTGTCTTTTCTTGATGGGAAAGGTAAGGCATGATTTCAACAATCCTGAATATCTTGTTTTCTGTTGAAGATAAGAGACATAAAGAACCTTCGGGAAAATCCGCTTTCGCTTGCTCTAGAGTTTTGGGTGACGAGTAAAAACAATCTATATTCTCACTATCATTAGCGAGATTAGTTGCCTTGGTAATAAGATCATTATCAGTCAAGACACCTAGTTTAATGAATTTACCTGGTCTCGGTTCAGATTGATTTACAGGCGTAGAGTTTTCTTTAGACAGTTGGAGAACTTTATCTTGATCCTGACGAGACTGTTTATCCTTATATTTCTTCTCCTGACGTTTTTCATGTTGTCTTTTATATTCCTCAATTGCTTTATCCCAATCATAAGATCGATTATTAATAATATATATATCTGATAAACAATCAATCAATTTTTGTGTTAATTCTAAGTTGTCGATGCTAATACATAATTCTCCCTCATCTTTAAAACCACGTTTGGTTAGATTAGATGAACCTATGATCGAATAACCTATCTGAGTCTGAGAACCTTTCTTGTTACGACCTAAAAAACAATAGGCTTTGATATGAAATTCATCATTTTTAGGGCATATGAAACTAATTGGTTGAGTCTTAAATTTATTTTGATTTTGATCTTTGACGAAATCTAAAATTTCTTGTATATCAATAGGCTTATTAATATCATAAGTTTTTTTGCCTATAGCAATCACAACTTCCGTATTTTCATTTAAAGACTCGTGTGAAATAATTTCTTTTACTTTATCCACCCCATACTCACTAACAAAAGCAGAAAAAATATAAATCTTATCCCAATAAAATTGTTTTAATAAAATATTGATTTTATTTTCTAAGTTTTCTTTGTAGTCGCACAAAAACTGATAATTCATCGTAAATATCTCCAATTAATTGATATAAAACTTTTTAGGTAAGATGTAAACCACAATTTGATTATCTTCGCTAAAACTGCGCGATCGCACCTAATAAAGTTGACTAAAAACATAATCAGCCAACTCAATCAAAGCCTACTTCGACTCCGACGGCGGGAACCCCACCAAACGCATAACCGCAGACAGATCGGACTTAGCCTGTAATTCCCGCGATCGCCTGGGATGTTTGAAAGGTTACTCATGGGCTTAACAAGGGATAGAGAGGGAAACGCATGGAGAAATTATAACTGTTGCAGTCGAGCTTGAACCAATTTTTGAATATTTGTGGCAGAGATCGGATTTATGAGAGTTACGCACAGCAAAGAAACCGGGTTTTTCACTTAGTTAAAGGCTGGGATGCCGTATTTTCTCAAAAAAACCCGGTTTCTAATCACCCGTGTTTCAGTCATAATTTAAAAATGTTCCAGCAGAGATTTCTCTTGGGCGTAAACCTTTCGCAGCGACTCAAGATCGATCGCACTTAACATCAATTTAATCGCCCCAACTAACTCCCCCCACTCCAACAATTCAGCAACAGAAACAGCTTGATGAAATTTATCCCCATAAAAATCCACCCAAAAATCCGGTGCAAATCTCTCCTTCAGACTCGCCATCCTGCGCTTCCAGTAACCAAAATCTAAACCTTTGGGCGATTCTACTCCCAAAATTGGCGGTAAGTCGGCGTAGCTGACAAAGCGACTCATGCCTTGGGCGTGCACGTAAAGGATGTGCCGCCACCGCTCGATGCGATATATTTGTTCTACCTTGATTTTGAGGAGACGCGCGATCGCCTGTTTAGTCGCAAACCGGCTCAAGGGATGCACGGGGGTTGATTTTCGCGAAAAGTTTGCTACCATAGTCTGTAATTGTTTTCTCTGAGTAGTTGACGTGTCGTTTACGGGTGTTTGAAACCTCCGAAAGCGGGTAGTTGACCTCTTTGGAGGGGAGAATTTGATTTGAACAGGCGATCGTCTTTCAGTTTTGCCGACGTAAGGACGATCGCTTTTTACGATAAAATTATTATCAGACCTATATAGAACATCTGTCAAGAGCTTATGGGCTTAATTAGATTGCGGATTCGAGAATTTGCGGACGAGAAGGGGTGGACGCTCAAAGAAGTGTCCGAGCGCTCTGGCGTAGTGTACAGTTCCCTGAGAACCTACGCGCGATCGCCCGGATTAGCAACGATTGACGTGACATCCTTGGACAAGTTGGCGAGGACTTTTGACGTGATGGTCGAAGATTTGTATGAGATTGTCCAAGATTAGCCGATCGCCTTTCGGGATACAATTGTCCTATGATGGTACACCATCAATTGTCAAGTATGGGTTTAGTTAGGTTAAAAGTCAGAGAATTCGCTGCTGAGAAAGGCTGGACGCTAAAAGAGGTTTCAGAGCGATCGGGAGTCATCTACAGCACCGTCAGACACTACGCCCGCTGTCCGGGGGTGTCAACTATTGACTTCATTTCGATACACAAATTAGCCCGCACCTTTGATGTGATGATTGAAGATTTGGTGGAAATTGTGCAGGAATAGCCGATCGACCTTTACGATAAAATCCTAAAAAACTAAATCTGGTTTTCTGTCAATGGGCTTAATTAGATTGCGGGTAAAAGAGTTTGCGGCCGAGAAGGGTTGGACGTTGAAAGAGGTTTCAGAGCGATCGGGCGTGATCTACAGCACTCTGACAACCTATTCGCGCTCTCCGGGGATGGCAATGGTTGATTTTACGTGCTTGCTCAAGTTGGCGCGGACGTTTGATGTGATGGTGGAAGATTTGGTTGAGGTGGTGAAAGAGTAGGGCGATCGTCCAAGCTAAGATAGAGAAGTAAGCTTTTGACATCAGTAATGGTTGAATTGCTAGAAATCCCCAAAGCGCAACACGTAGTTATTACAGATGATGCGCTGACAGTCGATCTATCTGACGGTCGTACTATTTCTGTACCTTTAGCGTGGTATCCTCGGCTGTTACAGGGTACACCGGGCGATCGCGATAATTGGCGCTTTATTGGTGAGAATGAGGGAATGCACTGGCCCGAACTTGACGAAGACATCAGCGTCAAAAATATCATTCTCGGTAAACCGTCAGGAGAAAGTCAGAAGTCATTTCAGCAGTGGTTAGACGATCGCGCAAACAAAGTCTAATCAAACCAGGTTTTCTGTTAAAATAATTTGTTTGTTTGTAGTAAAGACTTCAGTCCTGATTCACGAAAACTCAAACGACTTTGGTCGATATCTTTTCACTCAAAAAATAGCGCCTGAATTACTCCAGACGCGATCGAACTTTTATCAACTCAATATTGCTCGACAGCCTCCAATATCTGACTCACCGACTCACCACTTTGCAGCATTTCCCAATCAGAAGTAATCGGTTGGAAAGAACAGTAGCACAGCACAATTCGCAAGTCAGTATCAAAGGAAGAAAACTGGTGAACGCTAGTAACTATCCAATCTCCATCTTTCCCGTGAGTTACTCCATTACCAGAGTCAGAGAGATTGTCATAGTCGCGGGTTCTGTCCCCCGGCTGCGGAAGAATTGGGTTTTCTTCCCAACTCCAGTTTTCCCACAGAATATCAGTTAAGCCGCCCTTCGGCATAAGCTGGCGTTCTTCCCAACCGGGAGCACTCATGGTTTCGGCTTTGTAGACAATCCAGATTTTTTTTGCCATCTTTCCTCCCTTTACTTTAATCTTGGTAATCTTGCCATGTATCCTGAAACGAGGTTTGTTCGCCATCAAACACGCAGGCCACATCAGGAGGGCTTTTGCGGCTGAGTCGGATTTCTTTTAGCCGCCAGTTGTATTTTTCGCCCATCTTTTCACAGAGTTCGGGGTTTGTGACATAGTGGACGTTTTCTGGTTTTGGGTTCGGTACGCGATCGCTCCTCACTTGACACTTCCCTTACAGTTTAAAAACTACAATGTTTTGCCCTGTATGCGATCGCTCCACTGCTGCACGTAGCAGCTATGTGTTGTTTGGGTTTTGACTGGCTGTGATTTTGGGTTGCTCGGCTTGATTGACGTATTCCTCCATAAATTCAAGCAAAACATCCCTCATATTTTTACCCTCCCTAGCAACGGCCGACTTAAATCGGTTCCGCAGATCCGGCGGCATTTCTACTCTAATAGCCACATTCTTGTTTTCATCCATACAGGCTCAAGGGTTCACAACATATACATTGTGACATTTTATGAGGTTTGCCCAAAAACCAGCGTTTTGCATACAAGTGCGTTAAATATACTATATGCTATAGTGCATACTAATGCAATAGTGCAAGCTGTCTAACGGGCTCTGCTTTTGGTGCGAATCTCGCGCGGGCTCCTAGGAGCGATCGCGCCATGTAAAAACTATCGATCGCCTAAAATAGATTAATTCAGCCAAAAATCAATTAAAGTGAGCGAGAAGCCAGGAGCGATCGCGATGACATTATGTACCGCAACATGGACAATAGACGACTACCATCGGATGATCGAAACAGGTATTTTGGACGATCGCCAAGTTGAATTACTAAATGGAGTAATAGTCGAAATGGTACCGGAGGGGACTGCACATACTTATTTTAGCGATCGCTTTGCTAATCAATTGCGAGTCGCATTATCCACCAGAGCACAAATCCGCGAAGCCAGACCAATTACTCTACCAAATAACTCGGAACCAGAACCAGATATTGCCGTTGTCCAACCCCTAAACGATGTCTACCTACAGCATCACCCCTATCCAGAAAATATTTTTTGGGTAATTGAATATTCTGATTCTAGTTTGACTAAAGATTTAGAGGAAAAAAGCAAGATTTATGCAGCAGCAGGCATTCAAGAATATTGGGTTGTTAACCTACGCGATCGAATATTAATTGTGTTCCGCTTCCCGGAAGGCGATTTTTACCAGCAGCGAAATACTTTTCAATCGGGAACCATTGAACCCCTGGCTTTTCCCGATCTTACTATCCATGTTTCTCAACTAATGAACAGGTAAATTATTGCCAAATATCCTAAAATAAGGTTTCGCTACGGCAATTTTTTTTCGGAACGCAAGCCAAGTATTTCCTGCGCTCAAGTTATGCAAATAAATTAGTTCCTCGGCTCATTTTCACAGAACAGCAGGCAGAAGGAACCTTACAATAACGACATTCCCAATCGCTAGGTTTTGGGTTGGGAGGTTGAGAATTACAAAGCATGGCAATTAACTGCTGTAAACGCTGTCTGAATTGCTCATCAACATACCACTTGGGCAAATCTAAAATTTGATCTCGATAAACTAAGCGACCGTGCGGAATGTGACCTTTAAACAGATGTTTGGTTTCCGGCGCAAAGGGCAACATTGACATATAGAGAAGCACTTGCATTTTATGGGAATCTTTGGGTTTACCTGTTTTGATATCTTCGACAACAGCCCAATCATCTTTGATGGCAATAATGTCTGGTCTGCCGGCAACGCAGATATCAAAAGTTTGACCTTGATATTTGAAGGAATTTTGATTTTCGACATAGACGGTGAAGCCTTCTTTTTCTAATTGTAAAGCTCGTTTATCCACCGTTTCATCATGTTCTGATGGGTCATAGGTACTGGCTTGTTTTTCAAATTGATAGTTAGTTCGTTGCCATAATGCGTTTAGGCAATCTTTTTCGATTGCTAAAGGTTCCGCCAGCCCAGTTACAGTGGCGTAGGGATTAAATCTTTTTTGCGCTTGTGTCGGCATATTTTTTAGAGGTGTGTTTGGGATGTCTTTACGATGACACTCACTCCCAAATGATGTCTAGTTAATTTCAGATAATTGTTGGTGATAATAAATGAGAATCTTGAGTGATTAAATAATTGCAAATAATGTCAAATTATGGCAAATAATTTTAAATAATGACTTGCGCTAAGGAGTTGCCAGCTAGAAAAAAGCTTGCTAAGATAAGCTGATAAGGCTGAGTTATGGCAGTGGATGTATGAATCTTAAGCAAAATTTTCATAAGCAAATCGCTGAATCGCTATTTCCGGGAAACCGGAGTGAGGAGAAGGCTTGTCTTCTTCGGCGATTTGCCCCGGAGAATCACCCGGACAACAGAGTAAGCACTCATAAAGCAATTGCTAAACTAATGGGCGAGGATTTAGTAGTTTATTGCGAAAACAAAATAAATCAAACCATTCGGAAGGTGATTGAGGTAATCGTTCAAAGATATGGAGAGGAGATGAAAGGGGATGGCGTAAATACTGAGGTGCTAGTGAATCTTAAGCCCGGGGGTAAAAGGGATAAAGAGAGTGAGCAAAAAATTAGCCCTTGGAAAGAGGTTTATAAGTGGTTATGGAATTATAAGTTTTTGAGGTGGATTGATATGAATGGTTGGTCAATCTTGAAGGAACGAGCTAAAATTGCTCCCAATTGGCTACAGTTTTTAACCAAAGAGGAAATGGCATCTGTGCAAAGGGGAACTAGAGCCGTCGTTTTGCCCCCGCCTCCCCCTGCGGTGCAGAAAATTACGCCAACGATTCCCGCAGAAAAGTCGCTTTGGATGGTAATTTATTTAGAATTTGATAATTCTCAATTGCTGTTGTTGAATCGCAGCCAAGATGGGGAATTTTTGCTTTGTCCATCTTCTGCCTATGCACCGCATCCTATTATCGAGAAACCGCCCATTTTGCTGCCTCAAAAAGATTCTTGGGCAGATCAAGATGAGAGCAAGACAAATTTTAAGTTTGGGAAACTGGTAAAGGAGGAGTTTTTAGCAATTGCTTTGGAGAAGCCTGTGAGTTTACCTTGGTTGATTCCCCGTGAAGAGGAAGCTTTACCGGAATGGAATGCTGAACGGCTTAAAGAGTTATTTGAACAATTGGAAAAACAAGATAATTGGCAAGTGTTTTATCAAAGCTTTGAGGTGGTGGAAAAATAGCCGTAAGTCATTTCGTCAAGCATCCCGTCAGGGATTAAAATCCCTGCCTAATAGCTAAAGTCGGTTAAAACCGACTGGAAAACAATCGAATTAGTCCTATGCAAGAGGACTTGAGCTTTGAGACAGGGGTTTTAACCCCTGGCGGATGGGAAGTTTAGAGAGAGGGAATCATGTTTTAGGTTGGGTTTCTCTCCTACTCAATACTTTGAATTAATTTAATGTTATTTCTCAGCCATTCATTGACCAAAACTTGAACGTCAATATTTTTATGTTCGGCAATTTTAGTCACAAACTGCTCGACATCGGGTTCGAGGTAAATGGGATAATGAAAGGTAGCATCAGGATGGTAAAATTTGCCTTGCTCTGATGAAGAAAAATCATACTCTGATTTCATAATTGCCTCTCTTGATAAGATTGTGTTTCAATGAATGTAGCTTTACGGGCTGAAATGATCCGAATCATGCAAAAGGAGCGATCGATTTGTTCAAAGGTATGGATAACAATCCTTAAAATACCTGTTTCATCTAAGCCTAGAGTAATCCATCTATCTTCATCTTGACTGTGTTTTTCATCATAGAGTGTTAATTGATAAGGATCGCGAAAAACAGTTGATGCCAAACGAAAATTTAATTGATGCTTGCGAATATTTTGCTTTTCTTTGGCTGGATTCCAATCAAAGTTATAATCCAAGGGAATTGAACGTGTAAAAGTAAGGTGCTACTAAATTATAACATAAATCATGAATTTAGGCACTAATGTGATTTTTGAAGAGTTTATAGTTTAAAAATCCTGGTTTATCAGCTATCAGATAGCAGCCCCAATAGTCCCCATACTTACAGATAAGGAATAAAAAAAATGTCCGAAAATCGCAGAGCCTCCTATTATCAACTAATCCTAAAAGTGCTCGAATGTCCCAATGGGAAAGAATCACAAATCTTAAACCTACAATCCGAGTTACTCGACCCCGGACTTTTGTCAACGATCATTGTCGTGGCTAAAAATTTTGATGAGAGCGGCAACCAAGATGCAGTTAATTTTTTAAATGACCTTGCCTTGCAACTGGGGGAATTTCTCGGTAGCGAACAGCAGGAAACAGCAATCAGAGAAGAGACAGCAGATATTTTTTTTGAGTGGGGAATTGAGCAATATTACATTAGTCAGTCTCCCATTGCTTTTCAGTGCTGGCAACAGTGCCTCATCATTTATCAAGCGATGCACGACCGCCAAGCGGAAGCAGCTTCTCTAGGAAACTTAGGCACTGCTTACTACTCTCAGGGAGAACTTGAAAAAGCAATCTATTTCCACGAACAGTCTTTAGCAATTAATCAGGAAATTCAAGACTATCAAGGGGAAGCGGATTCTATGATAAGTTTAGGCAATATTTACCGAGATATGGGACAGTTTGACCGAGCAATAGATGATTACGAAAAGTCTTTAGCTATTTGTCGAAAAATCAATAATCATAAAGGAGTAGCCTGTTCTCTAATAGGTTTAGGCAATGCTTGCAACTGTCTGGGACAATTTGAAAATGCGCTCAATTTCTACAAACACTCTTTAGACATTAGTCGGGAAATCAAATACTTTCAAGGGGAAGCATCTGCACTGGGAAATTTAGGTATTGCTTACCAATTTCTAGGAGAATATGAACAAGCGATTACTTTCCAGGAAAAGTCTTTAGCCATCAAACTAGAAATCAAAAACCGCAGAGCAGAAGCTAATTCTCTGACAAATTTAGGCATTGCTTACAACTCTCTGGGACAACTTGAACAAGCAATAGCTTTCCATAAAAAGTCTTTAACTATTAGTCAGGAAATTAAAGATCGGCAAGGAGAAGCAAAATCTCTGGGAGGTTTAGGTAATGCTTACTACTCTCTAGGAGAACATAAGCGAGCAATCGCTTGCTATAAAAAGTCTTTAGTTATTAATCGGGAAATCAAAAACCGCAGTGGGGAAGCGGCTTCTCTAGGAAATTTAAGCAGTGTTTATCACTCTCTGGGAAAATATCAACAAGCGATCACTTTCCACGAACAGGATTTAGCCATTTGTCAGGAAATCAAAGACCGCTTTGGGGAAGCGACTTGTTTGGGAAACTTAGGCATCGCTTACAAATCTCTGGGACAAGTTGAACGAGCGATAAAATTTCAAGAACAGTCTTTAGCGATTAGTCGGGAAATCAAACACCGTCAAGGGGAAGCAAACTCTCTGGGAAATTTAGGCACTGCTTACTATCAATTGCAGCAACCAGAGAAAGCCATTGAACACTACCGAGACTGCCTGAAAATTACCAAAACTGAAACCACCATAACTATGCCACCCGAATGCTTCACAGCAGGTAGCAACCTCGGCAACATCGGCTTTACCCAAGGCGACTGGCCTCTCGCCTTAGAAGGATACGAACCCGCCATAAAAGCAGTCGAACAACTCCGCAAAGGCTCAACCACAGACAAACGCCGCCAAGAAATCATTAAAGAAGCTTTTTCTGTTTACGCCAACGCCGTCCAGTGCTACATCAACCTCAAACAATACGATAAAGCCGTCGAAACCGCAGACAGATCACGTTCCCGCCACCTCGCCGACTTATTTTTCGCCAGCAAAGACCTCTACCCCAAAAGCGAAATTCCCCCCGAAGTCAAAGAATACTATCGCCTGCAACAACAAATATACCGTTTGCGTTCCTCTGACAATGACGGAATGAAAGGATTCGCCAGCACTCCCCAACAAACCCCCAACAGCGACGCTATCATCGCCAAGATTAAAGAATTAGAAGACGAAAAAAAGCAAGCTTGGCTGAAAATTCGCAGTAAAGACCAAGTTTTGGCGGGTCAATTGCAACCAGATCCCCTCTGTTTCCACCAGATGCAAGCCTTAATTCCCGATGCCGAAACCGCCATCCTCAATTTTTACACCACTGGCGAACATACCCACATTTTCATCTTGCAGCAAAATCAACCGCCCCAACTCCACACCTGCGAAGGACAAGGACTTGAAACTTTGCAAAATTGGATATTCAACAACTGGTTAAAACCCTATGTTAAAAATCAAACCGCATGGCAAAATCAAATCAGTGAATTTCTCCCCGAACTCACCAACCGCCTGCAAATTAACCAACTAATTTCCCAACATCTCAACGGCATCAAAGAACTGATTATCATCCCTCACCTTTCCCTGCATCAAATCCCCTTTGCTGCCTTACCTTTAAACAACACTCCCATTCCCCAAAGCAATATAACCTCTGACAAAACACGCGGGCCGAAACCGATCGTCAAACCCTCAAATACCCCTGCTAAAACCCCACCCCAACAACCCAAATACCTCAGCGATCGATTCCGCCTCCGCATCGTTCCCAGTTGCCAAATACTCAACTTTTGCCACCAGCGAGGCAACCTCCAACCTACCACAATGGGAATCGTGGAAAATGCTACAGGCGACCTCGTTTTTACTGGCTACGAGTGCGAAACCCTAGCAACCATGCACCAAGTTTCCCCAGATAATCGCCTACAATACCAAGAAGCAACAGTCAGCAACTATGAAACCCTTCTCAACAAAGTGCAAGTCCTCCATTCCAGCCATCACGCCAGTTCCCAACTCGATAATTCCCTCGAATCAAAGCTGCTATTATTCGACGGCGACATCAACCTCGGTCGTGTTTTTACCTGGAGATTTTCGCACTTAGCCGAAGTCTTCCTCTCCTGCTGCGAAACTAATTTAACCCTCACCCAAATTACCGACGATCCGCTTTCGATCGCTAGCGGTTTCCTCTGTGCAGGTGCTAGAAACGTGGTCAGTACACTGTGGGCTGTGGATGATTTAGCAACCGCTTTATTTTGCATTTTATACTATCAGCAAAAGCAGGACAAGAGCCGTTCAGAGGCAATCCGCCAAGCACAATTTAAGCTGCGTAACTTGACAGGCGATGAGTTATCTGCTAGTTATAAACTGCAATTAGAAGATTATTTCGATCGGCAACCCAGCGGAGAACAGCAAGCAGAAATTGTCAAAAATGTGCGACTGCGATTAGATTTGCTTTGCCGGGAAACATTGCCCTTTGCGAGTCCCCATTATTGGGCGGGGTTTGTATCGCAAGGTTTAGCCTAGGAGAAACAGCTTATGCCAAATATTTACACACAAAAAATAGCGCCTGAGTTCCCCCAGACGCACAGCATAAAATCAACAAATTGTCAACCCTAACCTAACCGTTCAAAGCCTCAGCACCGCCGGAAACTTCCAGAATTTCCTGGGTAATTGCCGCTTGCCGCGCCTTGTTATAAGTCAACGTCAAACTACGGATTAAATCGCTAGCATTCTCACTAGCATTATTCATCGCCGTCATCCGTGCAGCCAACTCGCTAGCAGCAGATTCTTGCAAAGCCCGCAGCAATTGGTTGTTCAAATACAAAGGCAAAAGTGCTTCCAGAATTTGCGCCGGATCTTGCTCGAAAATCATGTCCCGTGGCAAACTCTTCATAGGTGAAGTAACCTTCTCCCGCGATACTTGGAACTGTCCGCCTTGCGATGTCAAGCGGAAGATTTCATCATCGGGAGTTTCCAAACCTTGGGGGTCGAGGGGTAACAAGGTTTGAATTACTGGACGTGAACTAATTAGTGACACAAACTTAGTGTAAACTAGCTCAACTCTGTCTACAGTTCCCGACAGGAACAAAGACAGCAATTCGTCAGCAATTAGGGCTGCTTCCGGTGCTGTTGGAATTTGTTCCAAGTTCATGTAAGTACCATCAATCGGCTGTTCGCGACGCTGGAAATACTGAGTAGCTTTGCGTCCTACCAATACAAATTTGTAGTTTAAGCCTTCAGCTTTGATTTCCTTGGCGCGATTTTCGGCGTATCTAATGATGTTACCGTTGTAGCCACCGCACAAACCCCGATCGCCCGAAACGACCAAAAGTCCCACTGTTCTGACTTCGCGTTTTTTCAGCAGCGGCAAATCCAGGTTTTCAAACTGCAAGCGTTCCGCCAAACCGTACAATACCTCGGCGAGGCGATCGGCAAAAGGCCGAGTAGCCGTCACCTGTTCTTGAGCGCGGCGCACCTTAGCAGCAGCCACCAAGCGCATTGCTTCTGTAATCTTTTTAGTGTTCTTGACCGACTTAATGCGATCGCGAATAGTTTTCAGATTGGCCATAACTTTCTCCTTTTTTCTTAGCTTTTATTTCTGAGTTCTTAGTTCCCAGCCATCAGTTTTAAGTTGGTAATTTTTTAACGTCTTTACTTTAGCTTTCAGTCATTAGCCATCAATCATTAGTTACTTAACTAATAACTAATGACTAATAACTAATGACTGATGACTGATGACTAATGACTAATTACGCAGAAACCAAGAAAGTTTGCTTGTATTCTGTGATGCCTTCTTTCAGCAGCTTCTCAGCTTCATCAGTCAAAGCCTTACCGCCTTGAACGATTTCGCCGAACTTCGGCTTGCTAGTCCGCAAATAGTCGCGCAAACCAACAGTAAACTTGGTAACTTTATCAACCGGGATGTCATCCATGTAGCCGTTAATACCGGCATAGATTACAGCCACTTGTTCGTTCATTGGCAAAGGCGAACTTTGCGGCTGTTTCAACAGTTCGCGCAAGCGTTGTCCGCGAGCCAATTGATTCTGAGTGGCTTTATCCAAGTCAGAAGCAAACTGAGAGAATGCTGCCAGTTCTTCAAACTGCGCCAATTCCAATTTCACCTTACCGGCTACTTTTTTCATTGCCTTAGTTTGAGCTGCCGAACCTACCCGCGATACTGAAATACCGGGGTTTACAGCCGGACGCAAACCAGAGTTAAACAAGTCAGAAGACAGGAAAATTTGACCGTCGGTAATCGAAATTACGTTGGTAGGAATGTAAGCAGAAACGTCGCCAGCTTGGGTTTCAATGATTGGCAAAGCTGTCATGCTACCTTCGCCCAAATCGTCGCTCAATTTAGCAGCGCGTTCTAGTAAGCGAGAGTGCAGATAAAACACGTCTCCGGGATATGCTTCGCGACCTGGAGGACGGCGCAGCAACAAGGACATTTGGCGGTAGGCCTGTGCTTGTTTGGAAAGGTCATCGTAAATGACCAAAGTGTGCCGGCCTTTGTACATGAAATACTCGGCTAAGCTAGCACCGGTGTAAGGTGCTAAGTATTGCAGGGTTGCGGGGTCGCTAGCGTTGGCTGCTACGACGATTGTGTAGTCCATCGCGCCCTTTTCTTGCAGGACGTTGACGATGTTAGCTACGGTAGAGGCTTTTTGACCGATCGCCACATACACACAAATTACGTTTTCCGATTTTTGGTTGATGATTGTGTCGATCGCGATCGCAGTTTTGCCTGTTTGACGATCGCCAATAATCAGTTCCCGCTGTCCTCTTCCCACAGGAATCATCGCATCAATAGCGGTAATCCCTGTTTGCATCGGTTCGTAAACAGAACGGCGAGAAACGATACCAGGTGCGGGAGATTCAATCAAGCGAGTCTCAGTAGTTTTAATTTCGCCTTTACCGTCAATCGGACGTGCCAAAGCATCAACTACGCGGCCCAACATTGCTTCACCAACGGGGACTTCAGCAATTCTGCCAGTAGCAGTAACTGCCGAACCTTCTTGAATGCCAAGCCCTTGGCCCATCAACACTGCACCAACGTTATCTTGTTCGAGGTTTAGTGCGATACCTACAGTGCCGTCGGCAAATTCTAGCAATTCGCCGGACATAGCCTTATCCAAGCCATAAATCCGGGCAATGCCGTCGCCTACTTGCAAAACAGTACCGACGTTCGAGACTTTTACATCTTGGTCGTACTGTTCAATTTGCTGGCGAATAATGCTGCTAATTTCGTCAGGTCTGATTGCTGCCATGTTAATTATTATGTGTCAGAACTCTTTCTTTCTTTCTTTCTTCAATCCGCCGAGGCGGATGAGTGTCTGTGTAGCACCAGAATTCATTCTGGCGAACTCTTGCTAATTAGACAAGATTTAAAACATCTTCAATCCGCGGAGGCGGATGAGTGTCTGTGTAGCGCCAGAATGAATTCTGGCGAACTGGCTGGCTCGCTGGCAAACCCTTCCTGCTTATTTAAATTAGGAATTCAAGCGAATTCCCAGACGGCGCAATTGTCCCCGCAGGCTAGCATCAATTACTTGAGAGCCTACTTTGATTACCACACCGCCGATTAAATCTGCGTCTATTTTTGTTTCAATTTCTACGTTTCGAGCGCTGGTCATTGCCTGCACTTTTTCGCGTACAGTCTGCTGTTGAGCATCTGAGAGCGGAACTGCCGATGTAACTTCAGCCAATACTGTTTGGTTGAGTTCTCGGAGCCTTGCCAAGTATTGTTGACCAATTCCTTCTAAAAAAAGAATTCTTCCTTTGTCTACTAACAGCTTCAGAAAATTGTGCATCAAGGGGTTCATTTCTTCACCCGCTATTTGCTGAATCACGGCTTTTTTAGCATCCGGTTGAATCAGCGGATTGCCTAAAAATTGACGTAAATCTTCCGAACTTTCTAGCAGGCTAAGTAAAGAACGAATGTCTTCGCCGAACTTTTCTGAGAGATTGCTGGACTGAGCCAGTGACATCAAGGCAGATGCGTAAGGCTGTAAGACTTCTGTGCTGACTGTACTCACGTTTTAGCCTCCCAGTAACGCAATGCTGCGATCGATTAATTGGTGTTGAGCGCTGTCGTCCAAGCTAGTTTTTAACTGGCTTTCCACCTTTGCCATTGCCAGAGATACGACGGCAGATCGCAGTTGGGCGATCGCTCTTTCGCGCTCTGCTTCCAACTCTTGACCTGCTGTTGCTTTCATGCGTTCAACGTCCTGCGCCGCTTGAGCTAGAATTGCTTCTTTTGCCTTCTTTGCGGTTTCTTCAGCAGCGGCTCGAATTCGTTCCGCTTCTGCTTGGGCTTGAGTCAATTTTTGCTGTTGCTCTGCTAGAGCTGCTGCTGCATCTTTTTGGCGTTTTTCTGCTTCTTTTATCGCCTCTTCGATGCCGGAACGCCTCTCAGTCAGGATTTTACCTACAAAGCCGCGCCCGAAATAAAACAGCACTGCAATAATAATGACCAGGTTAATCAGGTTGGTTTCTAAAATATCGAAATTTAAACTGAAACCACCTTCGCCGCTAGCTTCTGTGGCTAGCAATAAAACAGTCCCCATGATACTCTTCCATAATTGCGCGTGCAGATTGGGTGAACCGATCTTAGATTGGAGATTGCATCCCAAATCTAAAAATTTTCGGTCTCGCTATTTGACCAGCGACGGCCCTAATAGCTTTTGTAGAATTTGGCTGCTGAGAGCGTCTACTTGTTGTTCTAACGAGCGCATGGCTTCTTGCTTTTGCTGCTCGATTTCTTGTCCTGCTTTTTCTCGCGCGGCTTGAGCTTCTTGTTGAGCCTCAGCTACTTTTGCCGAGCCGATTTTTTGGGCCTCAGCTTGGGCTGCTACAATTACTGATTGAGACTGCTTGCGAGTTTCTCCCAGTTTTTGCTCGTACTGCTGCGCTAGTTGCTGAGCTTTTGCCAAGCGTTCTTGTGCAGCGATTTGGGTGTTGCGAATGTAATCAGCGCGATCGTCAATTGACTTGCTGAGCGGCTTGTAAAAAATTACATTCAAGACTGCGACCAGAATCAAAAACTGCACCGCCATCAGAGGCAGCGTAGCATCTAAATCAAACAGTCCCCCTTCTTTTGCCGCTTCTTCAACTGCTAGTAATACTGTCCAGTGCATCATGATTTTTTGACGGCTTCCATCTAATTCGCTCAATCGAATTTAGATTTGAGATTTTGGATTAGAATCGCCAAAACCTCAAATCTAAAATTTCTAATTATTATGCGAAGGGGTTGGCAAACAATAGCACGAGGGCTACGACCAAACCGTAAATTGTCAGGGCTTCCATGAACGCCAAACTCAACAGCAATGTGCCGCGAATTTTGCCTTCTGCTTCCGGCTGACGAGCAATCCCTTCTACAGCTTGGCCTGCTGCATTTCCTTGACCGATGCCAGGGCCGATTGCAGCTAAACCTACTGCCAAAGCGGCGGCAATTACGGAAGCGGCGGCAACTGTTGAATCCATGATGATTTTCCTTATCTAAAGTACAAAATTGAGAGCAGAAAGTCTACTGAATTGTCCGATTTGACGGCAGTAAGTTTGAGGAGAGGAAATGTTCTTTTTCCTCATTCATGCGCTACGCAGTCGATCGTTATTTAATCGTGGTGTTCTTCGCCGTGACCGCCTTCTAGAGCTTCACCAATGTAGGCTGCGGCCAAGGTAGCAAAAATCAAAGCTTGAATTGCACTGGTAAATAGTCCCAGAACCATCACTGGCAGAGGAACAAATAAAGGCACTAGCAACACTAGCACTCCCACCACCAATTCGTCAGCAAGAATGTTGCCAAACAAACGGAAACTCAGGGACAGAGGCTTAGTGAAATCTTCTATGATTTTGAACGGCAGCATGAAAGGCACCGGTTCTACATAGTGGGCGAAATACCCCAAGCCACTTTTGCTGAGACCTGCATAAAAATATGCCAAAGATGTCAGCAGTGCAAATGCTACCGTCGTGTTGATGTCAGCGGTAGGAGCTCCCAACTCACCCGATGGCAGCTTAATCAGCTTCCAAGGGATCAGAGCGCCCGACCAGTTTGACACAAAGATGAACAGAAATAATGTACCAATAAACGGTACCCAAGGGCGATATTCTTTTTCACCAATTTGGTTTTTAGCCAAGTCCCGAATATATTCCAGCGCATACTCCATAAAATTTTGCATTCCGCTGGGAATTCGCTGGATCTTGCTAGTTCCTAAAAGAGAAACTATGACTAAAACGGCAATTACAAACCACGAGGTTATAAAAACCTGCCCGTGCACTTTCAGATTGCCGAGTTGCCAGTACAATTGCTGGCCAACTTCCAATTTGGCGAGCCCGAAACGATTAAAGGTGTTTAGAACGTCAAGCATTGCCATTCAACGGGCTTCCCCATACAAATCGATGAGTTGAGTTTTGCTACATTCCCTGACCTACCTGTAGTCTAGTGCTAATGCACTTCGGATCACGTAAACCATCAGCGCAGCTTTGTAAGTCAGAAATCCCAAAAATATCGGTAAAATCTGTAGCTGATTCCACTGTGTTCCTACTATCATCACCGCGAAAAACAGACCGAGCCTGGTCTTGCTGATGCGTTGATTTTCGCTGCCGATTCGTTCAACGTCTCTAGCCAACATCTTTAAGTAAACCACACCTGTGCTTGCCCCTAGCAAATAGTTCAGGGCTACGTTGAGGGAGTAAAAAATCCAGACGCAGATAAAAATAATCGCCGTAAAAGCAAGGGTGTACGCCAACAACTCTTGTTGGAGGCGATAAAAGTCTTGCATGGGATCGCTTGTCTCGGACGAGACTGTCGAGACTGTCGAGACAGTGCCAGCTTGAGGAATATCCTCGGAAGCTGGTGTGGGTTCGGTGGGTGTGTTTTGCGTGTTCACGAAGCTCAGAAACTAATGCAGGTAGCAGGCGAGTGCTTTGCAAACTCAGAAAAATCATACCACGCTGCGGTAACAATACTTAAAATAAAATTAATATTTTTTTTAGGTTTTGGTGTCGAATGAGTCAGAAACTTTTTTTTACTGGTTCCTAGGAAGAGCTTGGGAACCGATGTCCACAGGAAGAGCCTCGCGTGGCGAAGGATAAATTGGAGGCTCTTCCTTGCCTATCTGCGTTACAAGGCAGAACCGACTGAACGCATCATAATTTTTAGTCGGCGACCAACGACTTTCAATATTTCAGAAAACTACTTCACCGCATTCAGCTTGAGGATTGGTATAACTGATAACAGTTAAAAGTCCCCATTCAAGGTGGTAAAGTTGGCTGCGCTTAAAGCAGCAGGTTGGACTCCGGTAACCACCCCTAAAATTTGTCCGGTAGCAACAATCCGAATCGCTGTATTGCTACCGGAAGCCTCTAAGGCAATTCCTGCAAATGCAAGTCCGTTGGTGAGGGCGATCGCATCTTGACCAGACGTGAAATCGGCAATAACATCGGCTTCAGATACGCTAGAGGCGGCTGCATTCACGCGCAGTACAAACAGATCGTTTCCAGCTTCACCCGTCAGAGTGTCTCTACCGAAATCACCTACCAATTGGTCGTTACCTTCTCCTCCAAAGAGCACATCGTTGTTTTGTCCGCCCCTGATAATGTCATCACCCGAACCGCCATAGAGCGTATCATTTCCGAGGTTTCCAGCGATCGAGTCATTGCCGGCGTTGCCCTCGATGCGATCGTTATCGCGACCGCCCCAGAGCGTATCGTTGCCGTCGCCTCCTAGTATAGTATCGCTGCCGGCATTGCCATTTATTCGATCGGCAGATGACGAGCCTTGGATAAAGTCGTTTCCATCTAAACCTCGAACCGAGAGATTGCGGACTTGAGCTGGATTGATGGTAATGTTATCGGCATTGATAGAAAGGTTGAAGAAGTCGCCATCGGGGCCGTAGGGGAGAGGAGAAATCGTTCCAGGTGTGAAACCATATTGAAGATGATCGACTTCCCAGTTAGTTTTACCGGGCATGGACAATCGAATTGATGAGATCCCGTTTGGATTGACCACTCCAAAGAATCTATCTTCTGAGGTAGTACGCGAAATACTCTCATCACCCAGCGAAAAAGGGCCGATCACCCCCAGAGACTCTCCAGATGGCCCAAACCCCTCAAAGAACGTGTTATTCACGAGGTCAGCAGACAGGGGTGTGCCCCCACCATTCCTGCCAATATCAGTCCAGACGATTCCAGCGTGGGTTGGCAATTTACCCCCAAGTGCATTAGCAGAAAAGTCGAAGGTAAAGCTGCTAACTGTGAAATTCGAGAATAAGCTGCTCGTGTTTCCTCTCGCCTGACCATCAATCACACCGTCATCGCCGTCCACCGAGTCGCTGAACGCTGTTGCAATATTTGTTGTGGCAAACTCACGAACAGCAACGCCCGGTGTATTTAAAGCGCCGTCTTCAAAGTCTTCTAAATGAAAGTAAGTGAATCTTACTGGGCTAAATGGGCTAATGGCAGTTCCCGCCGATGGATTATTGAAAGCTAAGTAGGGAAGTGGACCAAAAAACTGAGCATTGTTAGTCATGAACTGTTTTAGTAAAATTGGCGTGACGGAAATTGCACTTGCCAAAATAGGTTTGGCAAAGAGTACCGCAGAAAGCAGTATAACCGAGAAATTTTAAATCAACTTGCCGGGATTATTCAATGATATGAAATTCTCGAACAGCCGGGATGAAGTTTTTATTCTCGTGGCTCGATCGACTAAGCTTAATCAAAGCAAACCGCTGTAGGGGCTGCAAACTCGCCCACTGTGCCAAAGTAATTGTCACGCCGAGTTCTTGCGCTTTTGCAGAAACCGACTCCGGTATAGTTGCAGCATCCATCCAGGGGGGATTTTCATCAACAGCCAAATCAGTTCCCGGTTTTCCAGTCTCTTTAATTAATACTTGGTTTAGCTGTTCTCGATATTGGAGAATTTCTGGACTTGTCAAACAAGGAAGCTCTACAAGTGTTTGGCGTTCTGTTTGAGTAAAATGATTCCAATCTTGTAGCTTGAGTTTAATGCCGCAAGTATCTAACTTGAGGCGTACTTGCATTGGAATGCAGCGCAGGGCTTCTACAAAATCGGCTTCAAATTTAAAGAATGTCATAGATATATTGATTTGCTAATTAGATAGATTTTTTTTTACCGCAGAGGGCGCAGAGAGCGCAGAGTAAGAGAGGAGAGAGTAATCGATGCAGGTTTTTTGATTTCTATCAATAATTGCAGCAATTTGAATCAGGATTTATACTTGAGTAATATTATACAGTATTGATTTGCTAATTAGATAGATTTTTTTTTACCGCAGAGGGCGCAGAGAGCGCAGAGTAAGAGAGGAGAGAGTAATCGATGCAGGTTTTTTGATTTCTATCAATAATTGCAGAAATTTGAATCAGGATTTATACTTGAGTAATATTATGCAGTATTTATTTGCTAATTAGATAGATTTTTTTTACCGCAGAGGGCGCAGAGAGCGCAGAGTAAGAGAAGAGAGAGTAATCGATGCAGGTTTTTTGATTTCTATCAATAATTGCAGAAATTTGAATCAGGATTTATACTTGAGTAATATTATACAGTATTTATATGAATCCCGTAGACTACCTCCGGATTAGTTTGATAGACCGCTGCAACTTCCGCTGTCTCTACTGTATGCCGGAAGGAAGCGAGTTGGACTATGTATTGCAGCAGCAGTTGTTAACTCACTCGGAATTGCTAACTCTGCTGCGGGAAGTTTTCATACCCGTGGGATTTACCAAGTTTCGCTTGACGGGAGGGGAACCGCTGCTGCGGCCTGGGGTGGTGGAGTTGGTAAGGTCGATCGCATCTTTGCCCGAAACGCGAGATTTGTCAATGACAACTAACGGATTTTTGCTCGCCCCAATGGCAGAAAATCTCTACAATGCTGGTTTGCGCCGGATTAATATTAGTTTGGATTCTTTGGAACCGGAGACTTTTGATAAGATAATTGGTAGTCGGGGACGATCGCGCTGGATGCAGGTTTGGCAGGGAATTCAAGCGGCTTATGAGGTAGGATTTGACCCGCTTAAATTGAATGTTGTGGTGATTCCTGGTGTGAATGATGGCGAAATATTGGAGTTGGCAGAGTTAACAATTAACCGGAATTGGCACGTTCGTTTTATTGAGTTTATGCCGATCGGGAATGGTGACTTATTTGGCGATAAAGGTTGGGTAGCATCAGCCGAATTGCGGCGGCAAATTGAGGAAAAATACGGCTTAGGCGAGTCGGGAGTGCGCGGAAACGGGCCGGCGGATGTGTTTCAAATTCCCGGGGCGAAGGGCACTTTAGGGTTTATCAGTCAAATGTCTGAGTGTTTTTGCGATCGCTGTAACCGGATGCGTTTGTCTGCTGACGGGTGGCTGCGGCCTTGTCTGCTGAACGAAACGGGGCAAATTGACTTGAAAACTGCTCTGCGGGATGGGGTGTCTACGGGCGAATTGCGCGATCGAGTACAGCAAATATTAGATATTAAACCGGAGATTAATTTCAAACAGCGGGATTCGGGAACTAACGCCGGGAATTACAGCCGCACAATGTCTCAAATCGGCGGGTAAACTAAGCGACACAGAGCGCTGAAGACATAAAATATTTAAGGCAATACTTGAGTATAATTGTCACAGTATTCGATTCTCAACAAACTCGATGACCATGAAACCGATTCGGTGGGTTGGCGCGGCCCGCGAAGAAATCCAATCTCTTCCTGAAGATGCCCGAAAAGAAGCCGGTTTTTCACTTTGGACTCTCCAGCAGGGCATACAACCACCGGACTTTAAACCGATGTCGATCGTAGGTAAAGGCGTTGAAGAAATTCGGATTCGGACAGAAAATGCCTATCGGGTTTTCTATATTGCTAGATTTGAAGAAGCTATTTATGTTCTCCATGCCTTCCAAAAGAAAACTCAGAAGACAGCCAAGAAAAATATTGAAGTTGGCCAGAAACGCTACCAAGAGTTGTTACAAAATCGTTTAAATTCAAGAGAGCCGGAACAATGAGCGAAAATACTATTACTCAAGCCGCCGATAATATCTTTCTAGACCTCGGATTCTCAGCCGAAGAAGCTGATAACTTACTAATCCGATCGCAATTAATGCTCGCCCTGATCCATCAGATTCAAGAGCGCGGTTGGACTATCGATCAAACCGCTCAACATCTCCAACAATCGAACGATCGAATCAAAGCTCTAACTGAAGGTAAAATTGGGCAGTTTTCCGTTGACATTTTGATTGCAATGCTCAACAAAGTAGGCTTGACTGTCAAAGTCGAAATTTGCCCCAAGGTAGCTTAGGCGGAAATTATCCAAACAGACGCACCCTACGAATTACATTTTACCCGTTGTTAGTAGCTGTAGGGTGCGTCGCCGTCTAAAATAGCCAAAAAAATATCGACTATCTAACAGCGACGCACCTTGCCCAATCGTTGCAAAATAAAACACTTTTTGGGAAGCAATATTTTTGATAACTTGTACTATTTTAGATTTGATATTACCCGAAGTTGGTAAATGAACTTAGTGAGGTGCGTCAGTTCGGAGATTGTCGATTTTTAGCGGGAATCATGCGAACTGACGCACCCTACGAATTACATTTTACTTAAACGTGCGATAAATTAGGGAAAGGCGATCACAGCCGCACAATGTTTCAAATCTGCGGGTAATTGTCTTTAGTGCAATCGGTCATTTATGTACTTATTCGTAGGTTGGGTTGAGCGAAGCCAAACCCAACTCTCTCTGAAAGTAACTCGCACCGCTGCCACGGTTCTAACCTCGATTTTATTTAATTAGATAGGCGTAATTATCCTTAATTGTTAATCCCAACACTTCTGCAAGTTTACCAGATCGAGAGTGCATTAATTCGCCTTTTAAAGGTTCTGGAAATTTCTCTAATGCTAACTTCGCCTTTTTATAATCGGATAAAGGAATGGTTAGATTGTCACAAGATGGGTAATAATTCCAACACCCGCTTGAATGTTTTACTGCTATCATTAATTCTCCCTTGCCGTTGGAAGTATCCTTACCTTTGTGAATTATTAAGCTTTCTCCCCAGTAAATAATATTGTTATTATGAAAAGCTGTTGCTATGTCTATTGTTGTTTCTCCAATAGAAACAAGTTGTGTTATCTCTTTCGTAAAATCCTCAAAATAATTCCCTAAACAATTACACAATTCTTTTATGGCTAACATACCTAAACCAGTTATACGAGTTAGCCAATACCAATGCTCTGGAAGCCTAATGTCTATTTGCCCCAATATATTAATAATATCTTCTTCCCAATAAGTTATCCAAAAAGTTACGGCTTCCGTTTTTGTAATACTACCAGCTTGTGCGAGTTTAACAAAAGCAAGCATACGAAGCCACATTTCAGCCAATAATGGTGATTGTTCGCGAGCTTGTTGCAATTTAAAATCTCCATCGCAAGCGGCTTCTTCACGAAGTCTTGCAAAAATTTTTTCAACTTTGGAAAAAATTTTGCTCCGAGGTACTGCTGAAATACCACGAGCTTGCGCTTCTTTTCTGCGTTTTGCTTCTCCCATAATGCCTCTGAAATATTCAAAAAATTTAATATATCACATAAAGTGTTTACATATCACAACAACGATTTTCCAAGGGTTACAAGCTATAGGCAGGGAAATTGTAGTTTCCCCACCTAGCTTTTTTTATAGATGTTTCAGTAGCTGTAGGGTGCGTCGCCGTCGAAAATCCCTAACAAAAGATAGATAATTTCTGAGCGACGCACCCAACACAATCGTTGAAAAAATAAATATAACACTTATTTTTTATCATTTTTTTTGACATATTGTACTATTTTAGATTTAATATTACCCGGAGTTAGTAACTGAAATTTGTGAGGTGCGTCAGTTCGGAGATTATCGATTTTTAGCGGAAATTACGCGAACTGACGCACCCTATGACTACGACTTAACGGTGCGTCAGTTCGGATATTTTCGGTTTTTAGCGGGAATTACGCGAACTGACGCACCCTACGAATTAGATTTTACCCGGAGTTAGCAAAATTAGCTGTTTGGATAAGATCGATCGCACTTCATCCAGTCCCATCTCCACATCCGCCAAAATCTCTCCCACACTTCTGGTATTGCAACCTTGCAAAAATTCAAACTCGGCACTTGACAAATTTGCCAAATGGTAGTTGCAATCAAACACTTGTTGACTCGGCCAACCGTGCATACAAGCACTCAACTCTGGAATTGCAGCCAAAAGCGCCTTATCATCCGACCAATCAATTTTATGAATCGGCTTTTTACCCAAGAAAAACTCGTAATGAGTGATTTCAGTATCCAACAATTCAATTAATCGATAAAGCTCTCGTTCCGTCAAACCCTGAGCTCTTTCCATCAACTCCGGTGCTTTACTCAACAGTCGATCTAACTGCCAATATCCCGAATTTGAGAAACCGATAAATTCTAATCCCGAAGCGTCGATTAACTCGAACAAAGTCTCGATATTGTAGTCAATTTCCTGCGGGTGAACGTACATATCTGCAAAACATTCGTCTCGCTGATTTTCTCCCGCCCAGCGCTGTTTTTCGTACTTGACAAGGCGGTTATTTTCTGGTAGTGAATCAAAGATTTGACGGCCGACTTTGACTCCATCGGGATAGTCGCCTTTTTGCTTGCCTTGCAAAAGCCCGATCGCCCTTTGCATCAATTGAATCTCCCAGCGGCCGAGTTCAGCATACACAAAAATGTGCATCAAACCGCCGCTAGCCAACTTCGCCGCCAGTGCTTGAATGCCCCGAATCGGATCGGGTAAGTGGTGCAACACTCCCACGCAGTTGATCAAATCAAACTCGCCTTCGAGTCGATCGGCATCGTAGATGCTGAGGTGGCGAAAATCGGCTTCGCGCGCACCAGATCGGCGACAGCGTTCTTGTGCTACCTTCAAAGCACCGGAACTTAGGTCGATCGCCGTTACCGCAGCTTCTGGGTTAAGGTGAATCAGATAATCCGTACTCGAACCTGTGCCGCAGCCAGCGTCTAAAATCCGAATATCCAGTCTTTGTGGCTTTTGGCCGGTGCAAAAATTGTAAGCATCAGGCCAACTCCAGCGCCAGTTGTAGCCAGGGGGCGGTTCGTCAGACAACGGATCGGGCGGGAAAGGGAAAGTATCGTACAGCCGTCGCACGGCAGCGCTGATATCGGGCGTAGTATCCATAAGGTGACACAATAGTGCGTGAATTTTGATATTGCCATGAGTTACGACAAAACGGCGCTACGCGCTGCACTCCTCTTGCTTCGTTGGACTCAATCTAAAATCTCAAATCTCAAATCTCAAATCGGCTGACAGCTTGTGCGTAATAAAACTTATCATTTTTTCTCATATACGCACTCTTAAATCTATACAATAAATCTCGGCAGACTTTTTAACAAACGAGGACTGTCAATAACCAACCGCTGAGCTTTCGGGTAAAGCGGAGTCGTCTTTGAGCAGAAAGTAAAAAGCCCAGAAACAGGCAGAAGAAAATTTTGGATTTTCTTTTTCCTGAATTGACGGCACTTGCTGCGATCGTTTACTCGTCAGCTATCCTGCCTTTGTATTTTTTCCAGGAATGTACGGGCGAAGCAAGCGCGGAGGAAGTGCCCCGTCGGTGTCTTCGGGTCGGACATTTCCCGGCAGGACGAAAGATGAAACCAAAACATTTTAATCTAAGAAAGTAAGCGCCCTAACCTCGTGACAGGTCAAGGCAAAAAGTAAACAAAGCAACAATACCTAATTTTACCTGCATGAGAAGGCAAGGTTAGTCTGGGTAAATGCTGTAACGATTTAGATAGGGAGCGAAGGAGTCTAATGACTGTAAAAGCAAGTGGTGGAAGCTCAGTTGCACGTCCGCAACTATATCAAACTGTACCAGTCGCAACGATTTCGCAAGCTGAACAGCAAGACCGCTTCCTACAGCGGGGCGAACTGAGCGAACTGGCAACTTATTTCAGTTCCGGTGCTCTTCGGATCACGATTTCTGAGACGCTGACCAGAAACTCGGAACTGATTGTATCCCGTGCAGCCAACCGGATTTTTGTCGGCGGTTCCCCGCTGGCATTTTTGGAAAGACCAGCAGAACCTATGATGGCTGTGGCTGGCGCGAGTCGCGGCGGTTCTGGAAATGTGAATGTCTCTGAAGGCATGAAACTCGGAACTGTTACCTATGTTGAAGGTCGCGCAGGCGGCGGTGGCGGCAGCAAAGCTTCAGGTGGTGGTGGCGGATTCCTGGGCTTGGGAAATCTGTTTTCGACTAACGGCGGTGGTGGTGGTGGCCCAATCCCACCAGGATTTCAGCCGATTAATGTCTCGCGCTACGGCCCGAGCAATATGACCAAATCTCTGCGGGATTTGAGCTGGTTTTTGCGCTACATTACCTACGCGATTGTCGCTGGCGACCCGAACATTATTTCGGTAAACGTCCGCGGATTGCGGGAAATTATCGAAAATGCTTGTTCTTCGGCAGCTACAATTGTGGCAATGCAGGAAATGAAGGCTGCATCCTTGAATTATTTCAAGAATGATGAAGCAGCACGGACGATCGTTGCACAGTATTTTGACGTAGCAATTACTGAATTCAAAGCTCCCACACCTTCAGACAAGGTGCGCCAGCGCGAAAGCAAAGACCAACAAGGGCTGCAACTGCCTCAAATTTACTTCAACGCGGCCGAGAGACGATCGAAATTCGCGATGAAAACCGGTCTGTCTTCGAGCGAAAAGCAAGAAATAGTTAAAGCAGCTTACCGCCAAGTATTCGAGCGCGACATTACCCGCGCTTACAGCCAAAGCATTTCTGACCTCGAATCTAAGGTCAAAAACGGCGAAATCACGATGAAAGAGTTTATCCGCCGTTTGGGTAAATCTCCTCTGTACCGCCAACAATTCTACGAACCATTTGTCAACAGTCGCGCTGTAGAACTGGCCGCCCGCCACTTCCTAGGCCGCGGTCTGAGCTCGCGAGAAGAATTTAGCAAGTATTTTGCGATCGTCACCAAAGGCGGCCTAGCAGCCCTCGTAGACGCAATGGTTTATTCCCAGGAATATGCCGACTACTTCGGCGAAGAAACAGTACCTTACCTGCGTGGTTTGGGTCAAGAAGCTCAGGAATGCCGCAACTGGGGCCCGCAAATTGATTTGTTCAATTTCAGCGCTCCGTTCCGCAAGGTTCCTCAGTTCATCACCTTGTTTGCCGGCTACACTCAGCCGCTACCCGACCAGCACGTTTACGGCGTTGGTAACGACCCCTTAGAAATTCAGTTCGGCGCGATTTTCCCGAAAGAAACTCGCAACCCCAAGAGCCGTCCCGCTCCCTTCGGTAAGGACACTCGCCGCATCCTGATCCGTCAAGGTGCAGGTATTGAAAACCAACTCAGCAACCCGGATGCCCGTGGTAAGGCTCCAGGCTCTCTCGGCCCCAAGGTCTTTAAATTAGACCAGTTGCCAGGTGGCTACATTGCTCCCAAAAAAGCCACAGGCCGCGGTGGTTCGGGAAGCAGTTACAGCAGTGCTTCTAGTGTCAAATTTACCGAAAGCTCGACGCAAGCTGTGATTCGGGCTGCTTACCTGCAAGTGTTCGGTCGCGATGTGTTCGACGGCCAGCGCCAAAAGGTGGCGGAAATTAAGCTGGAAAACGGCGATATTCCGATGCGCGAGTTTATTCGGATGTTGGCGAAGTCTGATGTGTTCCGCAATATGTACTGGAGCAAGCTCTACGTTTGTAAGGCGATCGAGTACATCCACCGCCGACTGTTGGGACGCCCTACCTACGGCCGTCAGGAAATGAACGCTTACTTCGACATTTGCGCTAAGAAAGGTTTCTACGCGCTAGTCGATGGCATCATGGACAGCATGGAGTACAACGAAGCTTTCGGGGAAGATACTGTTCCCTACGAGCGTTATGTGACTCCCGCTGGTTTGTCGATGCGGACGATGCGATCGAGCTCCTTTGGTGAGAAAAAGGTCAATGTTGAGCCGGCGACAGAAACACCTCGGTTTATCGAATTGGGTGTTGCGAGCAATCTCGGCGATATCGAGCTGGAAAATCGCCTCGCTCAAGGTGTCAGCAAGCGGCGCGAACAAACTAAGGTGTTCAAGCTGACTGGAACTAACGACAAAGTAGCTTTGAAAACTTTAATTCAAGCTGCTTACCGTCAAGTTTTTGAGCGTGACATGAATGCGTATGTGAAGAATGAATTCACGGCTCTGGAAAGCAAACTGGGTAACAATGAAATCAATCTCAAGGAGTTCATTGAGTCTTTGGGTTGCTCACCACTGTACGTCAAACAATTCTACGCACCTTACCCCAATACTAAGGTGATTGAGTTGGGAACGAAGCACTTCTTGGGCCGCGCTCCCCGCAATCAAGCGGAGATTCGGACGTACAACCAAATCTTGGCAAGTAAAGGGATTAAGGGCTTTATCAACGCGATGTTGAACAGCGTTGAATATGCCGAAGCCTTTGGCGAGGATACTGTTCCTTACCGCCGCTTCCCGACTCTACCTGCTGCGAATTTCCCCAATACAGAACGGCTTTACAATCAGCTCACTAAGCAGAATGGTGAGTTGGTGGTTCCGAGCTTTGAGCCAGTAGCTGTTACTGACAGAAGCTAGATTTTGTTGAGGTTTGAGATGTTAAATTAGTTGTGATTTAATATCTCAAATTAGTTGAAGGGCTGGCGTTATTGCTAGCCCTTTTTTTGTATGATTTGGATGTTTTTAACCGCAGAGTCCGCAGAGGGCGCAGAGTGAGGGATGAAAGGGAAGTGAGGGATGGGCGATCGCGAATTAATTTATTCAAGTTGGTATAATTCTAGCATCCGTTTGATTTTTGGCAACTGTCTTTCAGATTTCCTAAAAGCCAGAAAAATGCGATTAGTAACAGCCTGTTCAGGTTTAAGCACAAGTGTCAATCGATTTTCTTTGACCCAATCTTCACACAAGTAGTCGGGAAGAATGCTGAAGCCAAATCCTGATGCAACGGCTTGTCTAATTGCTCTTAAATCGGGAATTATTAGTTTGGGTTGAACGTCGATTCTTCTGCCAAATACGACGCGCCAAAAGCGGCGGGCGATCGGCAATTCTTCGCTGTAAGCAATCCATTGTTGGGTTAGCAGCCATTGAGCGAGGGGATTTAAGTCTGCTTGGCTGATGCCTTCAGCAATCGGAATTTCTAGATTGGGCGGGCCGACAAGCCAAAAAGTCTCCTCGAACAATAATTGATATTCTATATCGGATAAAGTAATTTTTTGTGTGGCAATTACGATGTCGAGTTTTCCGGCTTTGAGTTGTGGGATTAATTCTGATGTTAAGCCAAATTGTACTGTGTAAAAAGTGCGATGATCGTCCCTAGGGAGTCGATCGAGCATTCGTTCGGTAAAATATTCTGGCGGCGTACCGATTCTAATGGTTTGCGGAGTTTCGGCTGTTGAGTTTTTGTGGGGAACTGATTCCAGTTTCTCGATCGCACCAGCAACTTGAGTATACAGTCGTTGTCCCGCTTCTGTAGGAAGCATTCGCCTCGGAGTCCTTTGAAATAAGGGATTCCCCAAAGCTGACTCCAATGCTGCGACGTGTTGGCTGACAGCCGGTTGGGTGAGGTGGAGAACTTGGGCGGCACCCGATACTGTTCCCACCCGATAAACCTCGATAAAGCTGCGATACCACTCAAAGTTAATCATATGCCGAAGGAAGAAGGAAGAAGGAAGAAGGAAGAAGGAAGAGGGAAGAGGGAAATGCAATTTAGGGCAATGGTTTCAGCAATTTAGAACATCCTGTAGCTTGGGTTTTTGGTATAAATAGATTTATACCAGCTCTAAAATTTTATAATTTGTATTTTAGATGAATTCGACCTAGAGTGAAACAACAGAGACAAAGACACCTGACAGCAAAAGCCATAAACTATGATTAGCCAAAAAGTTCTGATTGTTTTAACCAGCCACGATACACTGGGCGATACTGGCAAAGAAACTGGTTTTTATCTTCCAGAGGTGACGCACCCGTTGGATGCTTTTACTCGGGCTGGATTAACCGTAGATTTTGTTAGTCCCAAAGGCGGCAAAGCCCCGATGGTTGGGATTGATTTGGAAGACCCCCTAAATAAGGCTTTCCTAGACGATTCCGAGCAGGTTTTGCGAGTCGAAAATACGCTTAATCCGGCACAAATTGATCCGGCACAATACGGTGCTATTTTCTATGCTGGCGGACATGGGACGATGTGGGATTTTGCTGATAACGATCGACTGGCCCAGATGGCGGCTGCTATTTATGAAGCAGGCGGAATTGTGGGTGCTGTCTGTCATGGGCCGGCCGCGTTAGTCAATATTAAGTTATCTGATGGCAAATACCTGGTTGCTAACAAGACTGTGAGTGCTTTTACTAATGAAGAGGAAGCCGCTGTGGGATTGACTGAGATAGTGCCGTTTTTGCTGGAGTCAACATTAATCGAACGCGGGGCGAAGTTTACCAAGGTTCCTAATTTTGAGGTTTGTGTGGTGGCGAGCGAGAGACTCGTCACAGGCCAAAACCCAGCTTCCGCCGCAGGTGTAGGCGAACGAATGGTAGAATTGATGCAAAATCTACTGACTAAATAATCGATCGGGGCGGCTGCAATTGTCCGCCCTTTCTACATTCGGTTAACCGTATTCAAATAGCTGCTTTTAGTCGAGAACATTACCGCTAACTATTCGTCTTTGATTTTAAATCGCCAAATTCGCGATCGGCATAAACAGATGCTCTCCTTTCGGACACGGGAAATGATTTGACTCTCAGAATATTCCTGCTCATTTTCAACTTATTCAACTTAATCGAGAATTAGTTATGGCAAAAATATTTTTTTTGATTGAATAAAAAAAAAACGCCTTTTTTTTCTGGTTCAAAGCTTGACTTTGAGATTTCTGTGAAGTATCATTAGATAATGGGAATAGTGGAAAAAATAATTTTAAAGTTACCACTTCTATTATCTAATAATATAGCTCAAGATTCAAGCAGAGTCAATAGGTAATAGTTCCTTTTTTAGGCAATTTTTTTAACAAAACGAGACTTGAATTGCATAATCTTGGGATTTAGGAGAAAACCGTAGATGTCAGGGAGATAGACGGAGATAAACGCAGATGATTTCAAGAAGAATGATATGACTTTCACGAAAAAATGTAACTCGCTTGTAAGCTCCCAGTTTATAATTATTAAATCTCAGATGGTATGACCTAGATCGAGATATTGACCGCAAAATAAAACATCAGAATCAACGGGCAATTTGTTCGGATTCATACAATAGCTAAATGAAGAAGCTATTAGGGCATATTTTTTTGAAAGAGAGAACAGGGTATGGAACTAAATTTACAGAAATTTTATAAAGCTTGCAATCCCAGCTACACCCTGGCTGTAGCCAATGCAGAAGACAGACAATATTATATCGATTTTTCCTCTGTGCGGGGCGGGACAATCGTAGAACAATTGGAGCGCACCATCAGCCGTTTGTCGCCCGACTCACCTACCTGTCAATTATTCACCGGTCACATCGGCTCGGGTAAATCCACAGAATTGCTGCGCCTGCAAGCTCAATTGCAGGAGCAAGGATTTCATGTGGTTTATTTTGAGTCGAGTAAAGACTTAGACATGGCTGATGTCGATATCACTGACATTTTGTTGAGCGTGGCTCGTCAGGTGAGCGAAAGTATTGAGAAAATGAAAATCAAGCTGCAACCGACGGGTTTTAAAGCTTTGCTCAAGGGGGTTGCTGATGTTTTTCAAACTCAAATAGATTTGAAGGCTGAAGCTAATGTCCCCGGTTTGGGTGAATTCAATGCTAGCACTGAGGGAGAGTTTTCTTTGTCTTTGGGAATTGGCAAAATTACTGCTAAGGCGAAAGATGCTCCGAATTTGCGATCGGAGTTGCGGCAATATTTGGAGCCGCGGACTAATGTAATTTTAGATGCGCTCAATAAGGAGTTGCTCGAACCGGCAAATCAAGAATTAAAGCGCCAAGGGAAACAGGGACTTGTGGTAATTATCGACAATCTCGATCGCATCCACCTGTGCACCAAACCAACGGGGCGGATGCAGCCGGAATATCTGTTTGTCGATCGCGGGGAGCAGTTGGCAAGACTAAATTGCCATGTCGTGTATACAATTCCTTTGGTGCTGATTTTCTCTAACGATTTGGGCCAGCTTACCAACCGTTTCGGGGTCGATCCGAAGGTTTTACCGATGGTTCCCGTGCAGTTGAGCGACGCTTCTGAGTGTGCAGAGGGTATCGAATTGCTGCGCCAGATGGTTCTAGCGCGGGCTTTTCCGACGGTGCAGCCTTCTGGGCGTTACGCTTTGGTTGGCAAAATTTTCGATTCCGGGGAAACTCTCGATCGCCTTTGTCGAGTTAGCGGTGGTCATGTCCGCAATTTGCTACAACTACTCTATAGCTGTCTGCAAAAACAAGACCCTCCTCTGTCGCGGGAAACTTTGGAAAACGTGATTGTCCAACGGCGCCACCAGCTTAGTTTAGCGATCGAACCCGATGAGTGGAAATTGCTGCGCCAAGTATTTGCTACCAAAACTGTCAGCGGGGAAACTAAGTATCAAATTTTGTTACGCAGTCTTTGGGTTTTTGAGTACCGTTACGGCGAAGATTACTGGTTTGATGTTAATCCGATTTTAGCTGATGCAAAGGAGTTTCAGGAAACAGAAGATGCGGCGCAACAGCTTTAAATTGTCAAAAATTCAACACCCCAAAACAACTAGGTTTGTAGTGAGGACTTTAGTCCGCATCAATTTCTGATAACTCGCCTTCCTCACTAGAAACCAAGACGCCAAAACAACTAGGTTTGTAGTGAGGACTTTAGTCCGCATCAATTTCTAATAACTCGCCCTCCGCACTAGAAACCAAGACGCCAAATTAACTAGGTTTGTAGTGAGGACTTTAGTCCGCATCAATTTCTAATAACTCGCCCTCCGCACTAGAAACCAAGACGCCAAATTAACTAGGTTTGTAGTGAGGACTTTAGTCCGCATCAATTTCTAATAACTCGCCCTCCGCACTAGAAACCAAGACGCCAAATTAACTAGGTTTGTAGTGAGGACTTTAGTCCGCATCAATTTCTAATAACTCGCCCTCCGCACTAGAAACCAAGACGCCAAATTAACTAGGTTTGTAGTGAGGACTTTAGTCCGCATCAATTTCTAATAACTCGCCCTCCGCACTAGAAACCAAGACGCCAAATTAACTAGGTTTGTAGTGAGGACTTTAGTCCGCATCAATTTCTGATAACTCGCCTTCCTCACTAGAAACCAAGATTATTATTTTCTGGAACCGTCGCAGCGGACGATTGTCTGCTGCAAGTTACCCTAAATCCTTGGCACTGCATTCATTGAGAACAATATTTACTAGATTATGATGTTAGTTGCAACAAAATCAATAATTTGATTGAAGTTTATTGAGTATTTTTTCAAAAAATGGTAGAAAAAGCAGTACAATAAATAAACAAAAATTAGTTAGATACTTCCTTATTCCTGCGGTCAACTGTCAACTGTCAACTGTCAACTGTCAACTGTCAACTATGATTAAAGGCACTACTAAACTGCTCGGAGTAATTGGTCATCCGATCGCACATTCTCTGTCGCCGGCGATGCACAATGCTGCTATTGCCCATTTGGGAGTCGATTTTGTTTACCTCCCATTGCCGGTCAAACCACAGGACTTAAAAGCTGCTCTTGTAGGGTTTGGGGCGATCGACCTTCGGGGATTTAGCATCACGATTCCTCACAAACAAGCCATTTTACCGCTGCTGGCGGATGTTTCTCCGATCGCCCGGGCGATCGGCGCAGTCAATACAGTCTATCGAACTGACAAAGGTTGGTGCGGCACAAATACCGACGTAGAAGGCTTTCTCGCGCCGCTGCAAACTTCCCCAACTCCCCCTTGCTCAGGGGGGGCTGAAGACGATCGACCAGCCTTAGAAAGCTCTGATTCCCCCCTTTACCAAGCTACCGCTAGGGGGGGTTCCGATTGGAGTCAGAAAGTAGCGGTAATTTTGGGGAATGGCGGGGCGGCGAGGGCTGTTGTGGCTGGATGCGCTCAATTGGGATGTGCAGAAATTCACGTTGTCGGCCGCAACGCCCAAAATTTAGCAGAATTTCATGACAGTTGGGTAACTTCTCCGATGCCGGTGCAGAATTTGCAGGTGCATACTTGGGATAATTTGTCAATGTTAATGTCGCAGGCGGATTTGCTGGTGAACACTACGCCTGTAGGGATGTACCCGCACGGGGAAAAGTCGCCGGTTTCTGCTGTTGCGCTCGATCGAATTTCCGCAGGTGCGATCGTCTACGATTTAATTTACACCCCGAATCCTACTCAATTTCTCAAAGATGCACAGCTTCGGGGGGCGCGAGCCATTGACGGACTCGAAATGCTAGTTCAACAAGGAGCAGCCGCCTTAAAAATTTGGCTCGACACAGAATCAGTCCCCGTCGATGTGATGCGCCAAGCCTTGCGGGAGCATTTAGGTTTAGACTAATGCCTGTTGTGGAAAAATTAGCTGTGGCCTCAAACAAGGCGATGCTTTTTAGAAGAGTCAACTTAAGTAATTAAGGCGGGAAATTCGCGAACAGCTATAGCTACCCTTCACGGACTTTTTGATGACAATAAAGAGCGATCGCTTTTTTACACATCCAATACTTGTTCTGCTGTCAGGGCTAATTCTGGAAAAGTCCGGGAAATAATTCGCTCATTTCCTCGGAAAGCAGTCATTTTATAAACGCCATTTTCATCAAGCAAGTAAACAAAAACTGTAGGTACTTTCGGATTACCCAAATAATCGCGACTCCCCAAAGCTAAATAATCTACAATCCAGTATTCAGGAATTCCCAGGCGCTGATATTCATCCAGCTTGTCAATATAATCATCTTCCCAATTTGTCGATACAACTTCTACAACTAATTGCAGCGGTTCAGTTATGGCTGAGTGGGCGAAAGGCTTCGATTCCCATAGAGTTTTATCTATTACACTAACATCAGGATGGCGGCCTTGTTCTCTACCATTTGAGGTTAAAGTCCTCACCATAATTCTGCCAGATACCCAGTAGTTGAGCTTGAGTCTTCTCACTTCGTCTTTGAAAGTATCTGAAAGAAATTCAGCCAGAGTCTCGTGCAATCTTATGGGTAATATTCTCACAATCTCTCCATTAACAAGTTCATAGCGGCCTTCTTCGTCGGGAAGTTGCTTGACAAATTGCTCAAAACTGAGGTTTTTCTTAAGTTGGGTAGGAGTTGTGGTCATGGTTGATTCTCATTTATCTATATTTTTAAGACTATCCTGCAACTATTTTAACATACTGTTTTAACACAGGCTGCATCGTGAAAACGGTTTCAGCTTCACAGGTCGATCTTGCTATCATTCCCCGTCTTTCTAAGGATTGTATTGCTGTGAAAAAGTCGGCTTGCGAACCTTGACATTTTGCCATCAATTCGGTAAGCGAGACAGGTTCGATTTCGTTGCTTATTTGAGCGATCGATCGCCTGTTTCTAAAATAATCAGACCGTGGCGAGCGCTCTTGGGGTTTGGGATTATAAAATTTACTAACCTGCGTCAGATTGTGTTATTATTTGAATGATCAAGCCTCTCACAGCTAGTCAAGCATCTTCAATAATCAAAACTTAACAGAGACAATTTATGAGTTTAACATCAATCTTGTCAGATCGAAATAATCAAGAACTTCGAGACAAATTCAAGACAGAATTTTTAACACCATCTTTTAAGTTAAAGGCGGAACTTAAAGCACCGCCATTGACAACTAATTATGGAATTGTTGGAACAGCTTTTGACTATTTACTTCGCTTTTATTTACAGTACCACAATAAAGACACTTGTATTCAAAGAAATTCTTGGGTTGCAGATGATTCATTTAAAAAGCTATCTTTACATTTAAAGTCAACAACAGGAGAAGTAGTGACAGGCTTTCGTGGTGACAAACTATTTGAAAAATCAGACCTTTTAGGAATCATTACCGATCAATATGAACAGACAAAGATTAATTATAATAATTATGTTGACAATGGACAGATAACTGATGAATTAATTGGCAATACAATTTTTCTTGCGAAACTTGATGGATTTTATAGAGCAGGTCTTATCGATGAAAATTTCGACAATTACAAGTATGAAGATATCAAAGATATAAAATCACTCATTTCACTTCTTGACGATAAAAACTTCCAAGCAAAAGACAAATGCTATTTGAATCCAACGTTTGGTGCAGGCTCAAGCTTAGTTCGTGGTGCAGATGCCGATCTGATTATTGACAATACTCTAATTGACATAAAAGTAACTAAAAATCTTAAACTAGACAGAAATTATCTTGACCAAATTTTAGGGTATTATATTTTATCACTTATTGGTGGTGTAAATAGTAATCCAGATGACAAACCAATTGAAAACATCGGAATATATTTTGCGAGACACGGAGAATTGTTGACTATTCCTCTTGTTCAATTTGGCGACAGACAAAAATTTGAGATTTTCAAAGAATGGTTTATTTCTTATCTTTCTAGCCCGAGAGGAAAGTTATTAGATATGGCGCTACGGAAAGAAAAAACACAACAAGAAGATCAGAAGACCAAATCAGATGCAAAGAAAAAAACTCCAAATAAAAAAACATCAACTGAAAGCAAAAAAACTAAGACAGTGACCAAATCAAAACCAGCGATCGCAAAAAAAGAGGACAACAGCGAAAAAGAAAGTAAGTAAAACTTTGCCAAATTAAAACAAGCCGTATTCCTGGGAGACAGAGAGTTAGTAGTCAATTAAGTATCCTGTCTGTAATTATTGCCATTCTTTATCTTCCTGGTAATGACTTAACATCACCTCAGCCTGTTCTGCTAAAATGCGCCGTCTCTCTTCAATGGGCAATTTCATAAACTCGCGACGGCTGGGATATTGAGCAACTGAATGTATTTCTAAAACTTGAGCATTAGACTGTATTTGTGTCTGACACTGATACAGTGCTTCTAATAGCTATGACTCTCTTTCAGACTGTTTTTCGCGACGCACTTCTCGGACAATTTCACAAATCTCCTCGATTGTCATCGGATTTGGATCGGGTGGTAATGAATCTATACGTCGCCGCAACTCTTCCCAGTCGAAACCTGCTTTGACCTTCTGAAAAACCATGCTATCTTCTGTAATTGTCACTGTATATCGATCGCCCGATTTGAGTTGACTTTCAATCTCAGGCGGGATTTCCAGCTTACCTTCAGAATTCACAGCAACAGTAATCTTATATTTCCGAATATATTCTCGCAAATGTTCAACAACTATATCTTGCACAGTTTCTGGCAGAGATTCCATGATTTTGACCAAAGTGGCGATCGCGCTTGATGACATCAACTTATCCTCCAATCTTGTTAATAGTTCTGAAACTAAATTATTAATATCAGGACTTACGTATAACCAGTGAAAAACAGATGCTGCGATTGCTTCGCTAAGAGCTCGCAATGACAGAAACACGTTATTGATGGTTAAGTCCTGAATATGTAGCGTTCACTAATTTTACCACAAACTTATCCTGTCATGCCAGTTACTCGATGAACGCACTACCCCCGCCCTCTCAACTCGAAATAGCCTATAATCAAAGCAGCCTGCAAAAATCCCATTCAGCATATTTCCTGTAAAAATAATCACAATAGTCAAAATCAACAACAAGCAATTATGAGCGGTACTGTCACATCCCCCAACAACCTCAAGCAGCAACGATCGCCCTCAGCGGCCATTACACCCCCCAACAGTTCCGTGTTGGCCGACTTTATACAAGAAACACTCGCCTTAACCAAGCGCCTGTTTATTCAACTACAGCGCCGCCCCTCCACCTTAGTTGCAGGAATTATTCAGCCGCTGATGTGGTTGGTTTTGTTCGGAGCTCTGTTTAAAAATGCACCCGCCGGCTTATTCGGCGAAAGCCAGAATTACGGACAATTTCTCGGCGCTGGCGTGATCGTTTTTACTGCATTTGCAGGGGCGCTGAATGCCGGTTTACCGATTATGTTCGATCGCGAATTCGGATTTCTCAACCGCCTATTAGTCGCGCCGCTGGCTTCGAGATTTTCCATCGTCCTCGCTTCGGCGATTTTCATCGTCACCCTCAGCTTTATCCAAACAGGCACAATCGTTACAGCGGGAGCCTTTCTGGGTTCGGGATTACCTGGAATTGCCGGACTAGGGGCGATCGCCCTGATTGTCCTACTATTAGTTTTGGGAGTCACCGGTTTAAGTCTCGGTTTAGCCTTCGCTCTCCCCGGCCACGTAGAATTAATCGCAGTGATTTTTGTTACCAACTTGCCGCTGTTATTTGCCAGCACAGCCCTCGCGCCGCTGTCATTTATGCCAGACTGGCTGCAAGTTGTCGTCACTCTCAATCCGCTGAGTTACGCGATCGAACCCATCCGCTATTTGTACCTCCACAGCGATTGGTCGCTAGCTAGCGTCGTGATGCAAGCTCCTTGGGGTACAGTTACCTTTGGAGGAGCCTTATTAGTGCTGCTGGCGTTTGATTTGGTGGCGCTCCTCAGCATTCAACCACTGCTACGGCGACGGTTTGCTTAAATAAAACGGCGGTTGAAACCGCGTCTACAAAAACCAAGTCCGCCGGACGCCGACTGAAAAAAACGTAATTTCAACGGCCTGGTCTTCTTCAACCCGCGGAGGCGGGTTTTGTCTGTGTAGACGCGGTTTCAACCGCCCGGTCTTCTGAAAAAAACAACCTAATTTCAACTGTCCGGTCTTCTTCAACCCGCGGAGGCGGGTTTTGTCTGTGTAGACGCGGTTTCAACCGCCCGGTCTTCTATGTCCTGCAAGCCCGATCGCGATCGAAGTAATATAATATTTAGCCACCAGTCAGAATATTGTTGAGATACAATTGTTTTTTTGAAAGTAAGACTAATAAATTATGAACACCAAAACTGCTAAATCGAGTAAATTGATGGTTCGGATTGCTGCGAGCGCGATCGCCACCTGTGCAATATTCTCACCTCAAACAACCTTCGCCCAAGCCAGCGGTTTAAATAATAATAGCGTCCAACCGCTGCAAGACTTTCAAACCAAAGACAACACCGACCCTTTTTCCGGCCGCAGCAGCGGAGGCGGAATATTTGATTTAATTCACAGATCCAGATTTGGAAACGGCCGCAGCATCGAAGAATTCAATACCGAACAGCGCCAAAATTTGAACGATGCGGCCGCAGAATTTCGCAACAAACAGCGCCAACTCCTGGAAAAACAAGCAGCACCTGCACCAGGGGCGATCGCACCAGCAGAAATTACCGTCCCTTAAACTTACAACTACTGTTTGTTTATTTCTATAGTCCGCGTCGGCGGACTTTGTTTGTCTAAACGTGATTTCAATCGCCCAATTTAAATCACTAAATACTTTAACTAACAAATCCCCCAAACACCGCCATACCGTAGTATTTCCAAGGAACTGCTACAGTGTCAAATCCAGCATTTGCCAGCATTTCCAACTGTACCGCAAGTGTCGCTAGGCGATCGGGATTAGAGTACCCATAGGACACACTCGTACCCACCTTTGCCCGAATTGCAGCTAAAGTTTCCCCCTGACTTAGCGCCCAATCTTCTCGCGCCGCTTGATAAATATCCTTCATTGCTGCGGATTCTGCCAAAACCGGATCAGCATTCCAAAAACAGCCACCAGCAGCTAAACTTTCGCGAATCCGTTGAAACAATTTCAGCTTCATTTCGTCGTCAAGATGATGAATTGCCAGAGATGAAATGCCTGAATTGAATTTATCCCCCAATCCAGAAAAATTTGGATTGTTCGCCCATTCTCCAAAATCCAATTCTATACCAGTCCACCTAGAAGCGTATCCTGCCGACTCTATTTTGGCGCGGGCAAAATCAAGCATTCGCCGCGAATAATCCACAGCAACTATTGACGCAGACGGGTAGCGTTGCAGAACTTTTAAACTCAGTTCCCCCGTACCACAGCCTAGTTCTAAAATGCGGTGGTTAGCGCTAGCAATGCAGCCTACTAATACATCCAGCATTTCGTCATATTTAGGTAAAAGTCGCCGAATACCAGTATCAAAATCCGCCGTATTGACGAAAACTTCTCCCGGAAAAATTTCGCGCGCAGGTGAGACAGTAGAGTCAGAATTCACGATCGCCAATTATAGACTACAACCCCTATCCTAACCGATATCAAGCAAAAACTAAGTAAGGACACCGCACTGCCGTCTGCTTACCCGAGTACCTGTACTTCACTCAACTGAGAGCAGTTATAAAGTTATGCGTACTTTTACGGACAAGTGAAACACTCGCGGTAAACAAGAATTAACATTTCTTCCACTCTCATATCTTGCCCCACAGCAAAATACTCTGAAAAAGCAGTGTTATGTTAGTAGTGCATCAAATCAAATTAAATCAAGATTAAACCTCACGCTTGAGGATAGGATGAAAAAGTGGATTTCTCGCAGTCTGGCTGCCATCAGCCAATTAATTTACAAGCAAATTCTGGTAGCAGCCCGCATGGAATCTCACGGGATTTCCGGCGCAATTCAAGTCACAAAATCAACTTACGATATCTTGCAAAATAAGTATTTGTTTGAAGATAGAGGAATTATCCACGTCAAAGGTAAGGGCGATATGAATACTTATTTGCTTAGAGGCAGATTAGTTAGGGCAGTTTCGGCTTAATTTGTTTATCATATTATTAAGGAGAAGACTGGGCGGTTGAAACCGCTTCTTGTCAAACTTTCACGCGCCTGGTGCGGGTTGAAGACTGGGCGGTTAAAATTACGCTGTTTTCTTTCTTCAGTCAGCGTCGGCGGACTTTGTTTATCTAGGCGCGGTTTCAAGCATACGCCCGATCTTCGTTGACAAACCCAAAATTTATTGGGATCAACCCGGTTTCTTTTCCGATATCCTAAATGAGCCATTTGTACAATAGTAAATTTTATGTCAGTGCGTATTTTATCATTCTTGGGTTTTTTCAAATCTCGATTGTCTAGGCAAATAGCTTTGTGGGTATTTGCTAGCATTTTGGTTATAGAGGGGATTATTTTAGTTCCCTCTTATTTTCGGCGAGAAAATGAGCTTTTAAATCAACTAGAACAGGTGTCTCGGGTGACTGTTGAGTCCCTAGAGGTTTTGCTCAAAGAAGATATTTACGATCGCACTGTGTTGGAAGAACAAGTTAAAAATATTACTAAGGATTCTCAAGTAGTATTAGGACTATCTATTTACCAAGCTAACCATCAGCTAATATATACACTTGGTGAACCACCAGAAATTAATATAGATGAACGAAATAATAATCGTATAGTTCGCAAAAAAAGTGCCAATGGCCAGCGCTATGATATTGCTTGGACAGAGCGACATTTAGGAGGAGATTATACGTTAATTGTTCGACATGATGCTTCTACTGTTCAACCGGAACTCTACGCATTTATCGGACGCATTGCTGCTCTAGTTATCATTATATCAGCTTTCGTCACTTCTGTGACTATGCTTTTTTTAGGGGCGACAGTAATTGCACCTATCTTGAGACTTCGCGATGACTTAATCGCTGCGGGAGTTGCTTTGAGCAAAGATCGAGAAAAACCTGATTTTTACTCTCTATCTGTCAAGCGCGATGACGAATTGGGAGAAGTCATGGTGGCTTTTAATCAAATGTTTCAGCGAGTATATAAGGAAATCGCCCAGCGGAAACAAGCTGAGGAAATATTGCGCGCCGAACAAGAAAAATCGGAACGCTTATTGCTAAATATCTTACCCGAAATGATTGCCGATCGCCTAAAACAAGGGCAAATCAATATTGCCGACGGATTTGGCGAGGTGACGGTGCTGTTTGCGGATATTGTCGGCTTTACGGAGATATCTTCCCGCACGTCTCCGGAAGAATTAGTCAAATTGCTCAACAAAATATTTTCAGCTTTCGATCGCTTAAGCGAAAAATACGGCTTAGAAAAAATTAAGACGATCGGTGACAATTATATGGTAGCAGGCGGTTTGCCGCTTCCCTCCACAAATCATGCAGAATCTATTGCCGAAATGGCGATGGAAATGCAGGAAGAAATCATGAAATTTCGCGACGAATGCGGTGCGCCTCTCAATATCCGCATTGGAATTAATAGTGGGCCTGTTGTCGCAGGTGTCATCGGCACTAAAAAGTTTATTTATGACTTGTGGGGAGATGCTGTGAATACTGCAAGCCGTATGGAATCGCAGGGACTTCCTGGAAAAATTCAAGTGAGTAACTCAACTTATGAGTTGCTGCGAGATAAGTATGTGTTGGAAAAACGGGGTAAAATTAATGTTAAAGGCAAAGGAGTAATGACGACTTATTTGCTGATTTGTCGGAAATTGTAGCTGCTTTAACTGGTCATTAGTCATTGGTCATTAGTCATTGGTCATTAGTCATTAGTCATTAGTCATTAGTCATTAGTCATTGGTGATTGGTAATTGGTAATTGGTAATTTTGTTGCAGCCGAGGCAGAGCCTCTAGATGTCGCTTCCCAGGCAGAGCCTAGGAACCAGTTTAACTAAGCTTGTTTTTGAAGGAACCGCGAAGACGCTAAGGACACGAAGGAAGAAAAGAGCAGAATAAAGAAGAATAAAAAGATAGAAAAAATTTATATTTGAGTTGAAAGCGCTGTGTGAGAATGCTAGTTGATATTAGTTTTAGGGGCAATGATGACGATAGATTTAGAACATGATTCTTCTGGTTCACCGATTTGGCAGCCCTTCACCCAAATGAAAACTGCTCCTACACCGCTGAAGGTGATTCGCGGCAAAGGATCGCTGCTGGAATTAGAAGATGGGCGGCAAATTCTTGACTGCATTTCTAGTTGGTGGGTGACAATTCACGGGCACAGTCATCCGGTTCTCGCTGAGGCTCTTTACGAACAAGCAAAAAATTTAGAACACGTCATCTTTGCTGGATTTACTCACGAACCTGCCGAGAAACTTGCTGAAAAATTGATAACTCATACGCCTGATTCTTTAACGCGGATTTTCTTTTCTGATAATGGTTCGACTGCGGTTGAAGTGGCTTTGAAAATGGCGTTCCAATATTGGCGAAATCTGGGAGAAACTAACCGCACTAGGTTTATTAGTTTTGAGGGAGGTTATCATGGCGATACTGTGGGGGCGATGTCTGCGGGCAGAAGTTCGCTGTGGTGGGAACCTTTTGCGCCTTTAATGTTTGCTGGGGATGTTGTGCCTTTTCCTGCAACTTTTGACGGCGATGAGGAGGTGGAAAGCAAGGAGATGCGGTGTTTGGAGAAACTGGAGTCTTTGTTGAAGGGGGGGAATGGCTATGCGGGGATTTTTATTGAACCTTTGGTGCAAGGTGCTGGGGGAATGCGAATGTGCCGCCCTGAGTTTTTGCGGGCGATCGCACAAATGGCCCGCCAGTTTAATGTATTGTTGATTTACGATGAAGTGATGACGGGTTTTGGGCGCACGGGCGAACTGTTTGCCTCTGTTAAATCTGCAACTGCACCTGATATCCTGTGTTTGTCTAAAGGATTGTCTGGCGGCTGCTTGCCAATTGCTGTCACAATGGCATCGGAGGATATTTATCAAGCTTTCTGGCGAGATGAATCGGACAAAGCTTTTTATCACGGTCATTCTTACACCGGAAATCCCTTAGCTTGTGCGGTGAGTGTAGCATCTATGGAGCTTTTGGAGCAAAACCCAAATGCTTATCGAGGAATGGAAAGTCTACACCATAAATACCTGAATCAATGGCTGATCGATCATCCTAAACTCGAACGGATTCGGACTTGCGGTACTATCGCAGCAATGGATGTGAAAACGGCAAGCGTTTCCGGTTATTTTAATGACATCGCCCCTGTATTGAAAGCCAGATTTCTCGAAGCGGGTTTTCTGCTACGCCCCTTGGGAAACACGCTTTACTTGATGCCTCCCTACTGCATTTCTCCTGATGAATTAGAATCGATTTATCGAGTAATTCGTCAGGTTTTGGATACTTTGTAAACTCTTAATTTTTAGTAATGAATTTACCCAATTGGAAGGATTTGGCTGATGACTCGCTGGCGGGAAAATGTCTCTCTCGCGAGCAATCTTTAGCCGTATTGCGCGCGCCGGATCAGGTTTTGCTGGAACAATTGAACGCTGCTTATCGGGTGCGCCGCCATTACTGGGGAAACCGCGTCAGGTTGCACTATTTGCTAAATGCTCAAAGTGGCCTTTGTCCTGAAGATTGCCATTATTGTTCTCAGTCGAAAATTTCAACTGCGGAAATTGAAAAGTATCCGCTGTTAGCTAAGGAAAAAATTCTGGATGCAGCCCAACGTGCGGCTGATTTAAAAGCTGGTACGTTTTGTTTGGTGATTTCTGGACGCCAACCTAGCGCATCTACTTTCGATCGCGTTTTGGATGCTGTAGAAACCGTCAAAGCCAATCATAACCTGAAAATTTGCGCTTGTTTGGGATTGTTGAGCGAGGAGCAAACTCACCGTTTGGCTAAGGCTGGAGTCGATCGCGTAAATCACAATCTCAACACCTCCGAATCATACCACAAAGACATCTGCACAACTCACACTTTTGCCGATCGCACAGAAACCGTCGAAAACGTCAAAGCAGCCGGAATCACCACTTGTTCCGGCGGCATTTTGGGGATGGGCGAATCCGATGATGATGCGATCGATTTAGCGCTGTCGTTGCGGAATTTGGGCGTTACCAGCGTACCAGTCAACTTTTTCATTCCAATTCCCGGAACACCCTTTGCGGAGGTTAATCGCTTAAATCCGCGCCAATGTCTGCGAATTCTCTGTTTGTTCCGATTTTTGCTTCCCAGCCAAGAAATTCGGATTGCTGGGGGACGGGAGGTGCATTTGCGATCGCTACAACCTTTGGGACTCTACCCTGCTAATTCGATCTTTGTAGGCGATTATCTCACAACTCCCGGACAAGCGGCCAATCAAGATTGGGATATGATTCGAGATGCGGGATTTGCGATCGAATCCCCCGAAGATCAGGGATTTGCGATCGAATCCCCCGAAGATCAGACGGCGGTTGAAACCGCGTCTAGATAAACGATGTCCGCCTCCGCGGACTCAAGAAAATAACATAATTTTCACCGCCCATTCTTCAACCCGCGGAGGCGGGTTTTGTCTGTGTAGACGCGAATTCTATTCGCCCGGTATTCTTTAATCAATCAATCAATCAATCAATCTCAAATAATACAATAGGGGAAATTGTGGACAAACGCGAAGAAATTACGATCGCAGAATACCAGACAACCGCCGAATCTTTCCGAGAAGGAACATGGCATCACGACGTATCCCAAAATCGCGATGCACTGACCGCTGCCATGCCGCGCAACCCCGGTAAAATCCTCGACATAGGATGCGGGCCAGGACGAGACTTAGTAGCCTTCAAGAGCCAAAAACATACAGTTGTAGGCTTAGATGCAACTCCAGCTTTTGTAGAAATAGCCAAGAAGTTATCCGGCTGCGAAGTTTGGCAACAATCATTTCTAGAACTAGACTTACCAAAGGCAGAATTTGACGGTATTTTCGCCAATGCTTCCCTAATTCACGTTCCCAGCGACAAAATGGTAAAAGTCCTCCAAGACTTGCACAAAACATTAGTAATTGGCGGTGCAATTGTCATGTCAATGTGTCGAGGAAATTGGGAAGGATACGACGAACGGCCGACAGGAAAACGGTATACTGCGGGATGGGAATACGAAACCTTAACACCCTGTTTAGAACAAGCAGGATTTACCATTGTCAGCCACTACTATCGCCCTCCCGGCTTGCCTCACGAAGCCCAATCTTGGGTAGTAATCGTCGGCAAAAAAAATCTAACGTAAATTGGAAATTGCGAATCTTTCCCCTCTCTTCCTCTGCGCCCTCTGCGCCCTCTGCGGTAAAAAAAACCAATTCAAAAAATTACAGACGATTGTTGTATACTGTTCCATAGTCAAAAAAACCAACTTCTGCACAAATTAAAACAAAATTAATGTCAGGAACCTCAGCTATCAGGCATGAGGCTTGTAAGAAATTCTTGCCAGCCATCCTGACCAGCCTCAGACTTCCCTTAGTCTACGTTTTTTGAGTCACGACACCCTGGGATGCGTAGCTAGTCCCCTGCCCTGTCATTTGCAGTTAAACAGTTTTAAGGTCACTGAAACAGTGCTGCAAGTCTAACAAGCTCTCAAAACATTGGCGAAGCTAACTTTACCCCGCAAGGGAGTTTTGGAGACAACCATATCTCCACGGAGGGGCAACCATACCCCTCTTTCCCAAAAGGGAATATCAAGCCGTCCTATAAGGACGGGGTTTCTACCCATTTTTCTGATGACAGATAAATCCCACATCTTTTTAGCGGGTGCTAGCCGAGGCGTTGGCTTAGAAATCGCGAAATGTCTGGTAGCACAAAAGATGCAAGTAACTGCACTTTTGCGATCGCCCGCGAACCGTACCGAATTAGAAGCAATGGGCATCAAAGTCATGACAGGCGACGCTTTAGACGCTGCGGCTATCGAAGCTGCGATGGCTGGAAGCGAACCAATCCATGCTGCAATCAGCACCATTGGCGGCCTACCACAAGATGGAGAAAGAGCCGATTATTTGGGCAACAAAAACTTGATTGATGCTGCTGTCAAAGCAGGCGTGCAAAAATTTATTTTAGTCTCATCCATCGGTAGCGGTAACACTGCCGCCGCTTTACCGCCGCAAGCTTTAGAAACATTGCGCCCGGTGTTAATTGAAAAGGAAAAAGCCGAAAATCATTTGATAGCAAGCGGCATGATTTATACTGTGATTCGTCCGGGCGGATTGAAATCGGAACCTGCAACGGGTAATGGTGTTTTAACAGAAGATTGTCGAATTGCGGGAACAATTCATCGGGCGGATGTCGCGCAGTTAGTTTGTCAGTGTTTAGTTTCCGATGCTGCTAATCATAAAGTTTTGTCGGCGGTTGACAAGCAAATGGTTTACGGCAATTTAGAATATGAAGTATTAGGCTGGGAATAAAAAGGCTATTAGTTCGTAGTACGGACTTTAGTCCGCAAATTGGATGAAGCGGACTAAAGTCCGCACTACGAACGAACTGTTTTTGCGATCGATCGACCGGATATGATATTATCTACGATCGCCCGAAAGGCTGAATCCACGATCGCCTAATTGCCCAATCCAACATCAAACCCGCGATCGCAAATAATACCACACTCTCGACACCAACCACCGCAAACGGCACCAACTCCTGCAAAACAGGCATCTTCCCCGCCTCAAAATTAAATCCAGCATCCAACTGTCCAAAAGCCCGCACCAACCCAAAAGCCAACACCACACCAGATTTAAGCTGCGGGTTAGTATCGCCCCGGATAGCGTAGCGGTAAGTCACACCGAACAAAAAACCGCCCAAAAGTGCCATCAATCCTCTCAATCCAAAATTTAGGTCAATTGCCCTTACCCGCAAACTCGCCAGAGCATCCCACCTCTGGGCTAAGATTAAAGTGTTAACCAGGGCGATCGACCCAAAAGCCAGCAAACAAGACAAACCAGCAACACTTCCTGCCTTCAAAGATTCTACCCGTTCAGCGAAACTAAAATTTGACGAGTCCTTCACAGCGTCCTCACTTCAAAAATGGCTCAAATTGACTTATCATAAGGTTTGGAGTCACTTTGTACAGTTTGTTCAATAAATAGCTATGGATATTTTGTCACTCGGTTGGGTTTCAGTGCTAGTTTTGTTCTCCTTCTCAATTTCAATGGTAATTTGGGGCCGCAACGGTTTCTAGATTCCAGAATAGATGCCGGGGCAGGCTTTTTAACTGCCCCGCATTTTTTTTTAATCCTATTTAACCAAATCAATATAACAGGAGTTACTAATATGACAGCCAAAAAAATATTAATGCTAGTCGGCGACTTTGCTGAAGACTACGAAGTAATGGTACCATTCCAAGCATTACAAATGGTAGGTCACACCGTCCATGCAGTCTGCCCAGAAAAAGCTGCCGGCCAAACAATTCGCACCGCAATTCACGACTTTGAAGGCGACCAAACCTACAGCGAAAAACCCGGTCACAACTTTACTTTAAACGCAACTTTTGACGAAATCAACGCCGCAGATTACGACGCTTTGATTATCCCCGGAGGAAGGGCCGCAGAATACATCCGCCTCAACCAAAAAGTGCTGCAAATTACCCGCTACTTTGCCAACAGCAAAAAGCCGATCGCATCTATTTGTCACGGATTGCAAGTCCTCACCGCCGCCGGCGTACTCGAAGGCAAACGCTGCACCGCATACCCAGCTTGCAGCCCCGACGTACTCCGGGCCGGCGGCAAATATACCGAAGTTCCCGTTACCGAAGCCGTAGTCGATGGCAACTTAGTCACAGCCCCCGCGTGGCCAGCCCATCCTAACTGGTTGGCTGAATTTCTCAAAGTTTTGGGAACAAAAATCGAACATTCCGAAAAAGTCGCCGTTTCTTGAAAGTTATTAGTCATTAGTCATTAGTCATTAGTCATTAGTCATTAGTCATTAGTCATTAGTCATTAGTCATTAGTCAACAGTCAACAATAAACAGTCAACAATAAACAATAAACAATAAACAATAAACAGTCAACAGTCAACTCTTCGACTTCGCTCAGCGCAAGCAGTCAACAGTCAACAGTCAACAGTCAACTGTCAACTGTTTATTGTTTATTGTGCTGTTGGCGAAAAAGTTTAAAGTGCCGAAATGTGCGATCGCCATTAAATCCGGTTCTTCTTCCAAACTTAAACTTATAGAAATTGCGATCGCACCTGCAACTTATACCAATTCTGAAACCTAGGGAAACGGCGCCGAAGCCTGCGCCGGAAACAGCAATGCCGTTTCCCTACAGATGCTCGCCCCTAACTTAGAGCGAGCATCTAATTTTGAACATGGTGGCAAATCTATCTCAAGAGGGAGTCAGACTCAACTACAAAATCCTATCTTAGTAGTTGTAGAGTTAAAATAAAAAATAATGAGCATTGAAAATAGAGTCGAAGCAACAGCTAAGAATATTGAAGGCAAAATTCAAGAAGCTGTGAGCGAAGTTACAGGCAACCAGAAAGATAAATTAGAAGGTCAAGCCAAGCAGGACGAAGCCTCAGCAATCCACATGAAAGAAGACCTCAAAGATAAAGCAAAAGAGATTGTAGATCGAGCTTAGTCACTTTGCTTCGTCACAGTATTCGCTAAAAGTTTCCTGCCTACTGAATCCAGCAAACGATATGGTTTGCTGGATTTTTTTTGATCGCCCAAACTTGTAATGCGTCATACAAAATCTGGCTTTAATACCTCTTAATTCTTCAGTCCACGGAGGTGGACTTCGTTTGTATAGTCGCGGTTTCAACCGCCGAGTCCCTAAAAATCGCTGCCAATAAAAAAGCTAGGGAATTGATTCCCTAGCTCGAAACATCGCACAATTAGTTTTTAGAGTTAGCGCGGGCGATCGCTTTTTCCAAAACCACTCGCACCCACCTAAATTAAATCAGGATAATATCTGATCTACCCAAGCCTGGTTTGCCATTCAGGTTTGCCAGTACAACGGCTTTCAGCGGCCCAGAACCGTCAGGGTCGTACAGCAAGCGACCCGTGTTATCGTTTACATTCAGTCGATTTTCATAAACAAGCAGCGCTCCAGCCGCCGCTCCAGGCTGCCCCTGATCGGCGTAAGAACCATTGTCAACCACTAAGAAGGCGCTAGAAGCAAGTTGAGATGACCCAGCGGTCAATTGACCTAATTGGAAGCTAGCTTGATTCAAGATTATCTTGTCTTGACCCACTACAAAATCACCGATTTGGTCTGGGTTGCTTCCCACCGCCACGCCATTGGGACCGATCTGGAAGCCCTCGCCGAAGTTGTCGTAGTAGAAGCTGTCATTGCCCGCGCCGCCAATCAGCGTGTCTGCACCGGGCCCGCCGCCGAGAGAGTCGTTGCCGTCTCCTCCGATCAAAAAGTCCTCGTTAAAGCCGCCTAACAGGGTGTCGTTTCCGCCACCAGCATTTAAGGTATCGTTCCCATCAACTCCTGCGACAGCAAGATTGCTGGGGCCGCCGAACAGTATGTCGTCGCCAGCACCGGTAGTGATGACATCAGTGCCGTTGCCGCCAGTGATGAAGTTGGCGCCCAAGTTATCCGTAATCACGTTTGGTGATGTTTGGCCGGTAAAGTTGACACCCGTAGCATAGGAGATGGTGTCGTTACCGCTAAGCGTGCCAATTAATCGATCGCGCACACCGCCAAACAGGATGTTGTCATCTCCTTCACCGCCATTCATGAAGTTAATGGCGCCGGGGGTGCTGTTGCCAATTAAGAAATCGCTGCCCAGACCGCCGTCGAGAGTAACCAGCAGAGTATTAGTACCCGCAAAAGAGGCATTGATCGTGTCGTTGCCATCTCCACCGGAGGCTTGAGTAAAGACGCCGCTCAAGCTGTCGTTGCCGCCGCCGCCGATCATTGTATCTGTGGAATAAGCTGCTACGATCGTGTCGTTGCCCTCGCCGCCGTCGAGCAAGTTGCGACCCGCGAAGCCAGGAAACGAACTCAAGCCACCTTGGCTGGAAATTACATTCGTCACCGTAGACGACCGGATGAAGTCGTCGCCTGCACCTCCGAAGGCGGTGTCCTGCGTAGCAAAAACCGTGATCGTGTCGTTGCCGTCGCCGCCGTCCAAGAAGTTTTTGCCGCCACCAAAGTCGCCGATGGCGCCGACGAGAGAATCGTTGCCGAGACCGCCTAGCAAGGTGGTTTTCTCAATGCCGATCGTGATGATGCTGGCAGAAAACGGGCTGCTTTGGGTACTGTTGCTAATGACTAAGGTATCGTTGCCATCATCGCCGGACAGATAGCTGTTGCTGGCGACACCATACAGTGTGTCGTTGCCTTTACCGCCGAACAGAGTATCTTTCTGATTGATACCTACAATGTAGTCGTCGCCCAAATCGCCCCGCAAGTAGTTGCTACCTGCATTGCCACCAGCGCTGGCGCCGATGCCAAGACCGAGGTTGTTGCGTCCGCCTGCGATGAAGAAGCCGATGGAGTCATTGCCCTTGCCGCCGTAGAGCGAGTCTCTTCCGAGCCCGCCACCGAGCATCGTATCGCTGCCCTCATTACCAAACTCGAGGTTCGCATCTACCGTACCTTGGAGCAAGTCATCTCCCAAACCGCCGAACAGCGTGGCGTTGCGGCTTTGAGCGACTAGAGTGTCATTGCCCGCGTCGCCAAACATCAAAACCCGCTCGCGCTGGCCTACTAATGAATCTTCGTCCGGGCCGCCTACCAAAGTATCGTTGGGGCCGACTGAAATCAAAGTATCGTTATCGCCTTGGCCAAATATTAAACTACCGCCGAGGGTGGAAGTTGTAATTAAATCTCCGCCTCCTAAGGCGAAGATGGTATCCGGGCCCAGTCCCGGAGTATTTAAACTAATTTGATCAGCATTGTCAGTTAACGTTGTCATACAGCTTCACTCCTCTACTTCTTGTTGGTCATCGCTTGTGCGACTACAGACACTGCCTAGAACACCGAATGTTTGGATGCCGCTGTAGTTTAACCGGTTTGCCAGCCGCAAGTCTAGCCTACTGGCGTTAACCCTGTCTAGACTTTCTCCCGCACCGACTTTTTGCTTGTAAGCTTTTATTTTCAATGTCTTCACCCTTTAATAATCTTTTTGCACAGTCTCAGGTGCTCACGCTCTCTTAAGACGCGGCTGATATTCTGAATGTTCCATTCTAGATTGGCGGTCGGGGATCGCGTCTTCTTGTCGGAAATTAAAGATTTAAAAAGGCCGATCGGGCGATGGGAAGACAAGAAAAATCGGGAGATTGGTTACTTGGTTACAAGGCTTTGTGGTAATTTCCGGTTTTCCAGGCAGGGCCGTTTTTATATAATTCTGGTGCACAGCCCGCACGAGGCACCGCTGGGAGGTCTAAAAGTCTACACCCCGCTTTAGTTCTACGCCCCGATCGCCATAGTGTTTGTGACAGTATACCTCTGAGTGTACGCTTGCCAAGTCAAAGTAAGCATGGGGTTTGTGGCAGCGCCCGGTGATAATTATTTCTGTATCGCGGGGCTTGCGTAGTAGCGCTTCGACGATCGGCTCTACCGGCAGCAGTTCTAAGTCTACTGTGGGATTGAGTTCGTCGAGAATAATCGTTTTATACCAGCCGCTGGCGATCGCCATTTTAGCGATTTCCCAGCCGCGTTCTGCCTCGATGCAGTCTAACTCTTGCTGTTGCCCCCGCCAAACTATAGCATCTCGACCGCACCGCTGGTGGTCTACTAGCTGCGGGTAGCTTTGTCGCAAAGCGGAGATCGCCGCATCTTCTGTATAACCAGTACCGCCTTTGAGCCATTGCACAATTAACACGCGGTGAGATTGGTCTTGGCTAATTCCCCTACCTATTGCCTGCAAAGCTTTGCCCAAGGCGCTAGTCGATTTGCCTTTGCCGGCTCCGGTGTATATTTCAATACCGGAAATATTGTGTTCTGAGGCTGCGGGGTGGTAGTGGGGCTTCATTTCTGAGTGCAAGTCGGCAATTTCCAGCAAAGCTTGGGGGGCCGCTCGGCCTGTGGCGATTACTTCTAAATATTCGGGCTTGTGTTTGAGGGTTTTGACTACTTCGTCTACTGATAGCAAACCCAAGTCCAATACGGGGTTTAGTTCGTCTAGTACCACGACGGAATAGAGTTCGCTGGCGATCGCTCCTTTGGCGATATCCCAGCCCCGCTGAGCTTCCGCGCGATCGAAGCGGGTGATTGCTTCGGCCCCAAAATATTCGGCTCTGCCGGTGCGTACTTGGTCGATCAAGTGCGGAAATGCCCGTTGCAGGGCTTCGATTGCCCCGTCTTCGTCGTAGGAGCGGCCCGGGCCTTTGAGAAAGCGCAGCAACAAGACTCGTGTGGGGGAGTCTGAATTGATACCCAGCCCGATCGAGCGCAACACTACTCCCAAAGCTGCCTGAGACTTGCCTTTACCTGCGCCGTCATAGACGTGAACCTGACCTGCGGCGCGTTCCGAGCGGGATGAGGCTGTCCGAATACCAATGCCATTCCTTACCATAATCAGCAGTTATTTGAGTCTGTCTCGGGGTGGGTATTCGATCGCGCCCCTTGAATGTTTAATATTTGCATTCTGTTGGGCGATCTCAAAAGATTATAGGATACAACCTCAACGACCTGATGTTGAGAAGGGCGATCGAAGGCGATTAGGGGCTAAAACCTGCGGCTCTTGATTATTCCCCTGTGATGTACAATTAAAATCTAACACGGGCTGATATACCTGAATGCTTATGATTGCGAGTGTTTTCCCATTTCGGACTGTTTTGGTGCAAATTTTAATGATGTTTTTGGCGATCGCGATCGAATCGTGGTTTCTCCAAAAACTACTGAAACTCGGCCCCAAAACCAGCGTTGAATATACAGCCATCCTCAATCTCGCTTGCACCTGCGTAGGTTGGTTAGTTTTTTTCGGCATCGAAAGCGTTATTTCCAAAGATTTGCGAGAACAACTGATCGGTTATATTTTATTAGGCGGAGGCCCGGATACTTACCCGGCAATAACTACGATCGCACTGACTGTATTGGCAATTACTTTTCTCGCCAAATGGCAGGGATTAGAATTTATAGAAAACATGGTAACAGGCAACAAAAAAGCCTCAGTACCTCAGTTTTTAGGGCCGCCCACCCTCAGCCGCCGCCCACCCAAAAAGACTTTTCGAGTAACTACGCAGTTTGGGGCAGTTTTGATCGCCCACACTGTTAGCAATTTCGTTATTTTAACCGTGTTGTTTTTGCAAAGCGTTAATTGAAATCTATGATGAAGCAATTTTTGGATGTGACTCAGCAACTCACAAAGCTGACGAACAACCTTTGGGAAACCAATAAAAAATTCCAAAAGGCGATAATGCCGCCTAAAGTTGTCCACTGGAAGACGCCTTTACTGCTCAGCATCTTTTTAGCTTTACTCTCGGTGGCGGCAGTCACAGACTGGGCGACGAGAACTCTGATGTTTGATATGAGCTGGTTATTTTTTATACTGTCAATGGGTTTGCTGACCAGCCAGCAACCTTTTGTGATTAACAAAGTAAGTTTGAGTCCGTGGGTGACAAGCTTCTTAATTGGCTTGTGGTTGCTGATCAGATTGCCGTCAGACAGAAAGGAAATAGCATGGATATGCGGCCCAATTATAGCAGTAATAGTTTTGGCTGTAATCAAGATTTGGAATAGCGAGTCAAAACGGGAAGGTATGAGGTCGTTGGTGCAGCCTCAGTTTTTGATGATTACCCTAATTCACGTGCTATTTTCCTGTTGGTTTGGATTTCACTTTTTAATTCAAGGTTGGGTAGAACAGTATCCGAGCGTTTTATCCCAGGATTTGAGGAAAAGCGATTATGTGGTGACGTTTCAACAGCCAACGATTAATCGTTCCCGAGGAGTTGTCATTCTCAATGCTATGGAGCGATACCTACAAAATGAAGCCCGCACCAAACCGTGGCCGCAGATTGAGCAAATGTTAATAGATATTGACAATGAGCGATTTTTTCTGAAGAATCAAGCGTTAAAAACAATTAGCATAGTCCCAGAAGATGCGAGCTGGGATGTCAAAACTTCGGTCGTCCAGGGACAGTCTCGCTATCAGTTAGAGATGCAGGCAACATGGCTGGGGCTGGTTTTTAGACCGCAAATATATTCGTTTACCAAATCTTGCGATTTGACCGATATAGGCAATCGGGCGACTGTAACCTGCGACGCCATCAAACGCTCTCAACCCGGACAGAAAAAAAATGGAACTGCGGGAGACAGTCAAGTCTGAGCCTGGGGAGCATCTCAGTTTTGCTGTTGTGGTGCAGTCGAGAGTTCGCGATTACGATATACTCGCGAGCTCTTGAAGTGCTAACACTCTCGGCAAAAATGCTTTTTGCCAAGGGGTAGCTGCTCCCTGAGCCTGTCTCCCGCAGCTAGGAGATGGGGAGAGTGAGGGAGAGCGAGAAAAATCTTGACGCTGAAATTATACCCTCAACTTACCTCGGTTAAATGCCGTACATTGTTCGTTGGCCGAACTTGCTTCTTGCTTAGACTCTTAGTATTGCGAAAGTTTCCAGCAGGTTAATAACTAGATGAATTTCCGAAGAATCTTGACAGTCGCGACTAATGTATTTTGGGAAGTAATTCGCGATCGCATTTTGTACTTAATTATTATTTTTGCTCTGTTAATGGGAGCCTCGGTGCGGTTGATACCGCAATTGGCGGCGACAACCGAAAATAAAATTATTTTAGATATCGGTTTGGCGTCTATGAGCTTGCTCGGTCTAATTGCCACAGTCTTTGTGGCTACCGGACTGGTAAACAAAGAAATTGAAAAGCGGACTGTATATCTGTTAGTTGCCAAACCGATTAGTAGGGCTGAGTTAATTGTGGGCAAGCATTTAGGCTTGTCGGCAGTGCTGGCGGTGCTGGTAGCGGCAATGACTGTTATATATCTGGCTATTCTCAGCTTGAGTCGCATTCCTTACCCTTGGACAAGCATTTTAGTCGCGTCGCTTTTTCTATGGTTTGAGTTGTGCCTGATGGCCGGTGTCGGCATTTTATTTGGAGTTTTTAGCAGTTCGCTGCTGGCAACTTTACTGACATTTGGTATTTATTTAGTGGGACACTCGACGCGGGATTTAGTCGCGTTGGGTAAGTTAGCTAAAAATCCTGGCATGGAACAATTGATGATGGGACTTTATCTGGTTTTGCCGGATTTAGCCAGGTTTAATTTGAGAAACGATGCTGTTTACGGGCAAGTTCCTTACTTGGCGGGTTTGATTACAGATGCGGCCTACGGTTTGTTGTATGTGGTGCTGCTGCTATCAATGGCGATCGCCATATTTTCGCGGCGAGAATTTTAAATGGTTCGTAGTGAGGACTTTAGTCCGCATCCATGAATAGGACTAAAGTCCTCACTACAAACCAATTTTATTATCGAATTAGCGCGCTAAAATAGAGACAAGGTTATCGATCGGCAAGCTCGACTAAAACTCAAAATTTTATTGTAAAATGAGGTGCCTTATGACTGCTGTAATTCACAAACCGATATCGCAACTAAAAATTACCTGGCCCCTACTTCCAGATGATTTTATTCTACCAGATGACCCCGTGGATAATATAGAACATCCTTTAATTGCTAGTGCTTTGCGCCAGTCTGTACCTGCTGATTCAGAACTAATGCAGGATGCACTCGCAGTTACTAATCTTGCTTTGTGCGCTGCCATTGACGATCGCACTATTTGCAAGGCCCCAGACTGTAGGAAGAGGGAAGAATGGAACGAGATAGAGATATGGTTTATTGCGTCTTTTTTCTTTAGTCTTCTTTCTCGATCATCTGTTTGTCACAAAAACTTGAAATTATGTTAATGGAAAAACTCGAACAATTAAAAGGTATTTTCGCACAGATGGAACGGGCGCTGATTGCGTACTCTGGCGGAATTGACAGCACTTTGGTGGCAAAAATTGCTTTTGACGTGTTGGGCGATCGCGCTTTGGCTGTGACTGCTGTTTCCCCGTCTCTACTGCCAGAAGATTTAGAAGATGCGCGGATTCAAGCAGCAGAAATTGGTATCGCCCATGAGGAAGTACAAACTCAGGAAATGGCAAATCCTAATTACACTTCTAACCCGGTTAATCGCTGCTATTTCTGCAAAAGCGAACTGCACGATACTTTGAAACCGCTAGCGCTCGCCAAGGGCTATCCTTATGTGGTGGATGGGGTGAATGCTGATGATTTAAAGGATTACCGCCCGGGGATTCAGGCGGCGAAGGAACGGGGCGCGCGATCGCCTTTAGCAGAAGTCGGGCTGACTAAATTTGAAGTGCGGCAGTTAGCAAGAGAATTGGGTTTGCCTTGGTGGGATAAACCAGCTCAACCTTGTTTGAGCTCGCGCTTTCCCTACGGCGAAGAAATCACCGTTGCTAAGTTGCAAAGAGTGGGGCGCGCTGAACGCTATTTGCGAGAGTTGGGACTGAAAAATCTGCGCGTGCGATCGGATGGAGATACGGCGCGAATTGAATTGCCGGCCCAGGAGATTCAAGACTTTGTATTAACTGCGGATTTGCCTGCATTGGTGGCGGTATTTCAGCAGTTTGGTTTTGTGTACGCGACTTTGGATTTGGAGGGGTTTCGCAGCGGCAAATTAAATCAGGTTTTGCAACCTGAATTGTTGGGGGCGAAAGGTTAATTAATCCTCACTGAAAAACGAGCGGGAAGCCCCGGGCTAACGACATGGGGAGGAACGCGGCTGCGGTTTCAACCGCCTTCAATATTTCTTGGATTGGTTTTGGGTCAGCATATTTTAATCTTAAATCAAGCAGAATATGCTACCATAAACCAAGGAGGAAAACAAAATGTATGGATGCCAGCAAAATGTAATTAGTCCCGACAAAGAATTGAAATCAGTCCTAGAATTATTATCTAGCGAAGCCTCAAAGTTAATGAATTGTGGGATTTACTATGCCCGACAACTATTCTTCAAAACAGGAACGATACCGAGTAAAGCCAAGCTGCATAAAGTTCTAGGAACGGACAATCAGAATATTCATTACAAAGCTTTCTATTCAGATACGGCACAGCAAATATTGACCAGCGTTGCTGAATCTTTCAAATCCTATTTAGGCTTGCTAACAGGAATCAAAGAAGGGACGGTAACTCAACACCCAAGACTTCCTGGATACAGGCAAGGCGGATTAGCACTGGTTACATTTACAGGTAGATCGGTCAAATTAAAAGATGGAATGTTGCGATTTCCTTTAGGGAAGCAAGTTAAAGCTTGGTTTGGCATAGATGCGTTCTATCTGCCCATGCCATCTAATTTAGAACATTCTTGTATTCGAGAATACAGAATTTTACCCAGAAACGGATGTTTCTATCTGGAATTGGTTTACCAAAAAGAAGCTGTCCAATCCGATGTGAACGCTGATTCTGTGTTGATGATTGATCATGGGATGGACAACTGGATAACTTGTGTCAGCAATATTGGAACTTCATTCATCGTAGACGGAAGGCATCTAAAGTCTATCAATCAAGGCTATAACAAACGAGTTGCAACCTTGATGTCTGAAAAAGACAACGGATTCTGGTCAAAAAGACTGGAACGGCTGACGGAAAGCAGAAATAGAACAATGCGGGATGCAGTTAATAAAGCTGCTCGTAAAGTTGTTAACCACTGTCTAACCAACAAAATTGGCACAGTTGTTTTTGGCTGGAACAAAAATCAGAAAGACTCGATAAATCTGGGTACAAAGACTAATCAAAAATTTGTCCAGATTCCCACGGGTAGGTTAAAAGAGAGAATTGCTCAACTGTGCAAATAGTACGGAATAAAATTCGTCGAAACCGAAGAATCCTACAGATCAAAAACTTCTTTTATAGATGGCGATGAACTGCCTAAATTCGGTGCGAAACCCGAAGGGTGGAAAGCGAATGGAACAAGAATTAAACGTGGATTATATCGGACAGCGAATGGGTGGCTAATTAATGCAGACTGCAATGCGTGTGCAAATATTGGCCGTAAAGTAGCAACAATACTTGGACTCGATCAAGCGTGGAGTTAGTAGGGGTGATTTGTCAGCACCTGTAAGACTTAAATTGTGGTATACATGAATCCCCGTCTATGAAAGGGCTGGGGACTTGTCAATGATAACTGTAAGGTGCTGATGGCGCACCTACATAATCTGCACGCGGGTGCTCAACCCGGTTTCTGACTAGATACTTCGCTACCAAACCAAGATTTATCGCAGAAACCGGGTTGATGATTTTTGGCCAAACTCGCCCCTATCTTGTTTGTATCGTCGCGACTGCAATCGCCCGGATCGAATACTGGAATTGTGGCGATCGCAATTTCGATCAATTTGCCTAAATCCTGACTGCTGGTTAAAGCAATAGCATAAACTAAAGTAGCAGCAAGAGTAGCAGCAAGTTTCATGAAAGTTAAATTTAGATTGATATCGGCAGTCTTGGCTTTGTTGTTTGCCGCTTACATCCCGTTTCGGGTGTTAGCTAGCGGGCCACCTGCGGGGGATACTGTGAGTTCCGCCCTGTGGTGGCAAGTTTCTGTGTACAATCAGGTGCAGCAAATTAAAGATCGGCAATATGAAGGTTGCGTCTGGGGCGATTCTATTTCTTCGGCTTTGGGTGATTCTTTGGGAGAAAAAAACTTTAATTTTGCGATCGGCGGGATGAGTTCTGTTTCGCTGCTAGAACAGCTTAAACAGGTAGTTCCGCAGGGGTTTAGCTGCGACAAATCGATTGTGGCGATCGGCACCAATGATGCTATGTACGGGATCGGCGACGAGGCGTTTGTCAGCAATTTGAAACAGGCGATCGCCGTGATGCGATCGATCGACACCAAACAGATTATTCTGATTCCTGCTTTTTACTCAACTCTTGCCGCCAGCTACAATCCTAAATTTGCAGGAACAATTGCCCGAGTTGACGAAATTAATGTTCTCATCAATCGAGTAGCCGCCGAAGAAAATATTCCTGTGGAAGCTCGCGGCATACAAGCATTGTATCAGGAAAAAGCACTGAATGGAGCTTTAACAATAGATGGCGTTCATTTGAATGCCAAAGGTTTAGATATATACAGAAAAGTTTTATTAAATATCCTGAATCCTCCGTTAACGACGCGCAAATTTTTCGATCGCAAATCTGCTTAAATTACGGCTGAAAAGTCCCGGCGGGGAATTTGAGCTTTCAATTGTTGGGTCTGTTTCGTTCCTTCAATGTGTAATACCAATTTTATAAAGATTTGCTAGAGATGAACTCTTAGCCCCCCCAAAGCATCGGGGGGGTTGGGGGGGTGATTGTATAACACTACTTTAGAAAAATGGTATAAGGTGCGGATCTATTAGATTTTCGCTTTTCTTTAGAGATTGTCTGTGAATCCACACCCTACAGATACTGCAAATTCCCGGTGCGGAATTTGAGATTTCCCACCGCAATCCAACTGGTTCTACAGACAGAAGCACGGCGAAATTAATGGTACCTCAGTTTTGAGGTGTGGAGGTGGCGATCGAGAATCTCCCACCCTGACGGAGCTTAAAAATACTCAACAGCTTACAAACCGAGCGCGGTTATTGTACCCCATATCAAATCAAGGAGTTGTAGTTTGCGGCTGAATTTGCTGTGGCTGCAATTGCTGCTGCTGCTGTTGTTGCTGCAATTGCTGCTGCTGGAGTTGCAATTGCTCCTGCTGTTGCTGCTGTTGCTGCTGGAGTTGCTGGCGCTGAAGTTGAAGCTGATCTTCTTGCTGCTTCCTTTGGAGTTCAAGTTGCTGGAGCTGAATTTGATACTGCTGAATTTGCTGCTGTCTTTGGAGTTCGAGTTGTTGCTGTTGAATTCTATTTTGCTGATTTTGAAGATCAATCTGCCGCTGTCTTTCATCACGTTGTATCTGTCTTTGTTCGGCTTGCAATTTAATTTGTCGGATTTGATTGCGGCGCTCGAAATCTCCTCCTAAAAATAAGTTCTGAAAAGTGTTTATAGTTGTTTGAAACCCACTAAAAGTTCCGGTAATAGCAGTAACCACATTCGTAACTCCGGTTATCGGCTGCAAGAAAGTGCTGATATTGTCTGCGACCCTAGTGTAGCCCGATCGCGCCACAAGAATCACATCGTTGTTGCGGAGAGTTGGGTTATTGTCAGGATTCAACCCTTGAGCAAAATCCACATCGATAGTGCGGCGGGTAACAGTACCGTTGGGGTTCAAACGCAGCAGTTCTACCTTGTCTTTTTTAGCCCGCAATTGATTGAAACTGCCCGCAGTCAGCAAAGCTTGGTGCAGGGATGTACTCGGTTTAACTACCAGAGCTCCGGGTCTGACCACTTCCCCCACAATATTGATGCTAATCGCATTTGGAGAGAAACTCGTACTTCCGAGTTGGGAAACTTCAGCTAAGTCTACATTAGATGCTGTCGGGATAACCACGCTATCTCCTTCTTGCAGCAAAATATCTTGAGTAGAGTCGCCTTTTTGCAGCAAATCCCAAAGATTTACGAAGATAGTTTGTTCGTTCCCGCCTTTAACTCGGCGGCGGATTTGCACGCGACGAATATCAGCTTCTGTAGTGATACCGCCCGCAATTTTGAGTGCTCTAGTGATCGTTGGTAGCCCGACAACGGCTCCTTGCTGTTGGTCAATTGAGACAAAACTCAATTCTGTTTGTTGGTTGGTCGATCGCACATCCGAAGCAAATACAGTATAAGGCCCGGGGCGGTTCACTTCCCCAACAATTACCACCCCAATTGGTTTAGTAATATCAGCGGAAAAACTAGCACTGGCTCTTTGACGGACTTCTTGAGTATTGAGAGCGCTGGCTGTGGGTACAAAAATGGTATCTCCATCTCTAATCGTCACATCTTGACGCAAATTTCCCGTGTCTAAAAAGTCCTGCAAATTAACAGTAGTAACTTGCTCTGGGCCGCCTCGGCGGGGACGGCGAATTTGAACGTTTCGCATATCTCCGGCGGATGTCACCCCTTTTGCTAGTTGCAACATTTCCATCAAAGTTGGGAATTTTACACCTCCTCCGGTGCCTTCTCTGACAGGATTAATTTTGTAGGAACCAGGGCGAGTAACTTCACCGGCAATACCTATATTTAGGGGGCGAGCGACGACCAAAGTCACGGTAACAACGGGAACATTGATGAAGGGTTCGTATCGTTTGGTAATTATATTAGCGGCTTGTTGTAGTGTCAATCCTTGAATTGAGACGCTGCGAATAATGGGCAAATTGAGCGTTCCGTCAACTAAGACTTGATATTCTTTGCTGAATTCCGGGACGCCGAAGATATCTAAAGCAATGCGATCGCCCGGGCCTATAGTATAAGCCGCTTCTTGTACCAGCGAACCAGAATTGCCGATCGGCAAACTCGAACCCGCAGGAGGCGGTGGCGGTACTCTGGGCCTGTTTGGGGTTGGATTCGGAGCGCGTGCAGGAGTTCTGACGGCCGGCAACTGAGCTGTACCGGGCAGCGAACTGCCGAGCACCAGGAGTGCTGACAAACTGAGACTTGTAGCGGTTTTAACGGTATATTTCATCTTTCTTTCCTGGTTGCAGCCTGCCAATGAACGAGACCAATTTAGCTAATTGATTTTAGTTTATTTTCCGTTCTGTCCAGTGTAGCCTCGCTGTGCTGCAAAATCCACAGGTGGAACGATAAAAATTGTGTGGCAATTTTGCACCTTGTTTGTAAAGAAACTGTAAACCTTGCTCGCGGTGCTCTGGATGATGATTTCGTTTGACCATTGTTTTTTATACACAACTCGGCATACAAATCAACCTGCAAAAGAAATGGGATACAAAAAATGAGCCTTATAGCTTTCTCAAAAATGTCAGGTAAAGGTTGAGATTTGAGATTTGAGATTTGAGATTTGAGATTTGAAGAATTGGGGGATTGAAGAATTGGGGGATTGAAGAATTGGGCGATTGATAGATCGAGCCGGTCAATACCAGATATTTTTTAGAACTGCTCTATTTGAGGTATTATATTAAATAATTATATCAGCAGGACAAAGACAAGTGTCACTAAAATTAGATAAAGTAATTCCCTGGGGGCGCTGCTTGGATGAATACATAGGAATGTTTAGCTTGACATCAAGTGACCTCAAGCGACCAATTCTAGATTGTGCCGGCGGGCCGGCGAGTTTCAATGCCGAAATGACTCGCCAAGGTAACAAGGTGATTTCTTGCGATCCAGTGTATCAGTTTACGGCGGTGGAAATTGGCGATCGCATCCAAGAAACATATCAAACTGTAATTGACGCTGTTAAAGCCAATGTAGACGGCTACCTGTGGAACAATTTTGAGTCGCCGTACCAGCTAGGCGAAGTGCGGATGAAGGCGATGCAGGAATTTTTAGCAGATTTTCCCTCTGGTTTGGAAGAAGGCCGCTACATGACTGCTGAGTTGCCAGTTTTGCCCTTTGAGGAGGGTAAATTTGATTTAGCTTTGTGCAGCCATTTCTTATTTGCTTATTCTCATTTGCTTTCGGAAGAATTTCACCTACAAGCAATTACAGAAATGTGTCGGGTGGCGAAGGAAGTGCGGGTGTTTCCGCTGTTGCAGAGTTTTAGCGGGGAGGAATCCGAGCATTTAAATCCGGTGATTGCTGAATTGAAAAATAGAAGTTTTCGTGTAGAAGTTCAAGAGGCTCCTTATGAGTTTCAGAAAGGTGGAAATAAGATGTTGCGAGTTAGGGGAAAAATGTAATTAGTTACCCGGCGAATGGAATTCGCGGCTATACAAACGATGTCCGCCTCCGCGGACTGGAAGACAATAATTACTATTTTATCTACCAGTGTCAAAATGCTCAGCAGCGCAGCCTTAAGGAAAACAGGGACAGGGTGGGAATTTGTCAGCGAAGAGGCTTTAGAGGATTTTGTCGAAGCTCATTTGGAGAGTTTGCTCGGCTTGACACTTATCAAGCGGCAATATACTGTTAACGAACAAAGATGCGATATCATCGCAGTTGATGACAATAAAAGTTTAGCAGTGCTGGAGTTGAAAAACGGTGAAGATCGATATATCGTCCAGCAGTTAACTCGTTATTATCATGCTTTGCTAGAGAGCAAACCTTTTGCCGACCAAGTAAACTACGATCGCCCTGTTCGTTTAGTCGCGATTGCGCCTAGTTTTCACAGGGATAGTTTTACTGATAGGAAGTACAATCATCTACTTTTAGAGTTTTTAGAATTTGCGATAGTTCCTGATAGGGATAATTTATATCTCCATTTGAAAGATGTAGATACTGGGCATACTTCACAAGTAAAGATTACATATCAAGAAAGAGAAAGCACAGAGAATATACCGAGTCCACCCAAAGCACTTTTGAAACTTTTGAGTAAGTGCGAGCTTATTCAACAGCAAGAAATCTTAAAAATTAGGCATAAACTTCTCAGCTTTGATAAGCGGATGGAAGAAGTTGTGTCGGCTGGGAGTATCAAGTATGGAAATGGAAACAGTAAAAATAGTAAATTCTGTGCTGAGTTATGTTCGGATAGCAAAGGAACTATAATCTTATTTCTATGGCTGCCATTAAAAAACCTGACAAGTAAAACTATTGGCAGAGCAAGAATTTGGACAAATTGGAATAACAAGGCATTGATCGAAGGTTATGTTAAAAGTGGAGTGGGTAGAAAAATATCAGCGACAAAAAAAACTATCATATATCGCGGCTGGAAAATGATTGCTATTTTAAATCCAGATAACTATAAAAAATATAATGAATACGAAAGGCAGAATATTTATGAAAAAATTAAGCGAAGTAATATTGATACTGCTTGGCAAGCCTATAAAACAATTCTTAATTCCCAGTTGGTAACATATGAAGAATTGAGATGTATAGAAGAATATATAGCAGATATAGAGGTAAACACAGTAGTTCCTGGAGTATATGATTTTTATTATTCATTTAAAGAACTTACTTTGTCATATCACTCTATAGACTCATTGATAAATTTATCCTTGGATAAGTGGCTATCAAAAATTCAATAAAAGCTAAAGCGATCGCACTTTTCACCCCTTGCCAAAATCCACCATCTATCTGTATCTATCTGCGTGCATCTGTGGTTAACAAAATCAAACCAATAACTTGACAACAAATCAAATTACCTAATTTTGATATAATTATGACTTACGCATTGGTAGCCAGAAACCGGGTTTTTGCCGAAAATCCTGCGCTGTCGTCCACAGATTAAGTAAAAAACCCGGTTTCTTTGATCGTGGTGCGTAAGTCCCGATAATATTACATCTAGAAGCAAAACTAAAACCAACTTATGCCGCAAACAGTTTGGATCGCACGCCACGGAAACCGCATCGACTTCGTTAACCCCGACTGGTTTCTCAGCGCTGAACACCGCTATGACCCCCACCTTTCCGAAGATGGTCACGTCCAAGCTAAACAACTCGCCAATCGCCTCAAAGGTGAAGGAATTTCTCATATTTTCGCTTCGCCTTTTTTGCGTACTGTCCAAACGGCAAACTACGCGGCGGAAGCTCTCGATTTGTCCATTAAACTAGAGTGGGGACTCTGCGAATGGCTGAATTCTGACTGGATGACGGAAATGCCGGAAACTGAATCTGTCGAGGATTTGTGCAGGCGTTTTCCGAGGATTGATGCTTCTTATAAAGGCGGTATTGTTAGTTATCCCGAAACGGGCGAAGCTTGTCTCAAAAGGGCGGGAGACACTGCAAAACGCCTCGCTGCTGAGTTTTCTGAGGATATGTTATTGGTAGGTCATGGTTCGTCGGTTGTCGGAAGTGCGATCGGGCTAGCGGGCCCTGCTAATACGAAAATTAATGCTGCTTTGTGCTGTTTGGTGAAAGTGGTGCGCGATCGCAGCGAATGGTCGATCGCACTTCATGGCGATACTTCTCACCTCACGGACTCTGAAACCGTTGTCCGCTTTAATTAAAGTTGACATTCGTGCGAAAAATCGCATTCTATGCTATGTGTACGGGTAAGGTGTGCAGTGCACACCCTACGCTAATCTGGTCTGTAAAAATCAGAGTGCTATCATTTAATGTCGATCGCACGTTGTAAATCTTAAATCTCAAATCGGTATGTCTGGACACAGTAAGTGGGCGACTATTAAACGCCAAAAAGCGAGAGTTGATTCCGCTAAAGGCAAAGTTTTTGCTAGAATATCTCGCGAAATAATTGTCGCCGCCCGCAGCGGAGTTCCCGATCCTGCTGGCAATTTTCAACTGCGGACAGCTATTGAAAAAGCCAAGGCGGCAGATATTCCTAGTGAAAATATCGAAAGGGCGATCGCCAAAGGTGCCGGTTTAGCCGGAGGGAGTTCCGAATTAGAAGCCATTCGCTACGAAGGTTACGGCGTTGGTGGCGTAGCGATTCTGATTGAAGCGCTGACAGACAACCGCAATCGCACGGCGGCTGACTTGCGAGAAGCTTTTAATAAAAATGGCGGCAATCTGGGCGAAAATGGTTGTGTGGGCTGGATGTTTGACCACAAAGGAGTTTGCACGGTACGCGGCCCGATTGATGAGGAACAATTGTTTGATGCGTCGCTAGAAGCAGAAGCGGAATCCTATGATTTGATATCAATTGATGAGGATACCGAAGGTGCAGAGGTTTTTACAAGCGTGCCGAATTTGGAAAAATTGGCTGATGTTTTGAAACAAACAGGTTTTGCAGTTTTACAGTCAGAAACTCGCTGGATTCCGAGTAATACGGTGGAAATTGAGACTCCTGAAAAAGCTCGATCGCTGCTTAAATTGATGGACGCCTTGGAAGATTTGGACGACGTGCAAAGCGTAACGGCTAATTTTGAAATGACGGATGAATTGATGTCTGCGATTATGGTATAATGGGTGCATCTCAACGAGTGCAAGGGCGAAGCATTCTGGCAGACAACTTATTAGGAATGAGAATTAAATAACTTCCACAAGTTTGTGGGACGGGCGGGACATCCCACAATAAAAATTAAAATTGTAAGTTATTGTAAGTTATTTAATTCGCGCTCCTTAGTGATAACCAGAAATTTACTGCCGGAATGCTTCGCCCCTACGAATATATTTGCAAAAATGAGATGCACCCGATGTAACTATCTCGCATTACCAGATTTTTGCCATTCGCAAGACAAATCCCGGTAACTCTGGATCTGCGCTCACTGTTTCAGGATTATCCAAAATTTGAGGTTCGCGATCGGGACGGTAGATGTAGACTTTTCTGTTTTTGCGATCGATCAACAAGCCGAGCGATACACCGTTGTCAATATATTCTTGCATCTTTTTTTGCAATCCCTTGAGAGTGTCACTAGAAGACCGCAATTCAATCACAAAGTCTGGACAAATCGGGGCGAATGAGGCTTTTTGTGCTTCAGTTAAGGCATTCCAGCGCTCTAGTTTAATCCATGAGGCATCGGGGGAGCGGGTTGCTCCATTCGGCAAGGTAAAGCCTGCACTGGAGTCAAACGTTTCACCTGTGCCATCTTCTTCTGCCCAGTTCCCCAATTGTATGGTAATCTTGAAGTTGCGGTTCCCTGTATCTGAAAAGGCTGGTGGCATAATGATAACTTCTCCACTGGCTGTACGCTCAATTCTCAAATCGCGATTAACTAGACAGAATTCAGAGAACTGTTCAACAGTCATCAATTCGATCGCAGGGAGATTGACGATCAGTGGGATGCTTTCGGTTTGAATTAGCAGCGTCGTCATGGTTTTTCCTCATTTGGTGCAGGCGTGACATCAAGAGACTGTTGCACTCAGACATGATAAGCGAGGAGACGGCACGTGCAGTGTCCCTACATTAATCACCGTAGAGAGACGGCACGTGCAGTGTCCTCATTTCGGATAATATTAATTCCGATGCAACCGGAATTGATAGGACAGAATACCTTAATCTTACTCTATCTTAGCAAAATTCGTAGGATGCGGATACATCGACAATCCTCAAAAAAGAGCGAGAATCTAATAGCGACGCACCTGTTATTTTTAATAACCCAGGAAACAAACCTAATATTTTTCTTGTAGCCAGCTTTTTTATAAATGGTATAAACCCATGCCAAATAACAACGAAACCAAAACAGATAGCACCCACTCAGAACAAGTTCCATCAGTAATCGAAGTAGCAGAAACTAACGATCAATGCAAATCGGATGTGCAGGCTAAACCAGAGGATACATCCAATTGGTTCGGTTCCGTTTTCGGAGCCGTCTCTGCAAGCGCGAGTGCGGTGGGAAATGCGGCGGCGAGTGCTGGAAGTGCCGTTGTTGATACGGCGAGTGCGGTGGGAAATGTGGCCGCGAGTGCCGGAAGTGCGATCGTTGATACGGCGAGTGCGGTAGGGAATGCGGCGGCGAGTGCGGTGGGAAATGCGGCGGCGAGTGCTGGAAGTGCGATCGTTGATACGGCGAGTGCGGTGGGGAATGCGGCGGCGAGTGCCGGAAGTGCCATTGTTGATACGGCGAGTGCGATGGGGAATGCGGCCGCGAGTGCCGGAAGTGCAGCAATGCAAGTTCCCAATTTTTTGGGTTCATCCATCGGTTTGATTTCCCAAAGTCCTATCCTGAAAAAACTGACTGAAAAGTTCAAAATCGACTGGTTAGTTAATGCTATAGATGCTGTTGATGTCGTGAATGCCGAGGCGCAAGTTCGAGAGTTACAGCGCCAATATCCTCACGAGAAACCCCAAGAAATCGCACATCACTTGATGGTGGAAAAAGCCTTGCTAGCGGCAGGAACTGGCTTGGCTAGCAGTTTAGTCCCCGGCGTGGCTTTGGCGTTGGCTGGCATGGATTTAGCGGCAATGACTGCGTTATCTGCTGAGTTGGTTTATCAAATTGCTGCCGCCTATGGCATGGATTTGCGATCGAGCGATCGCAAAAAAGAAGTTGTCGCTATTTTCGGTTTATCCTTGGGTAGCAATTTAGCGATCGAAGCTGGAGTTACCCTTGTCAGCAATATTCCCTTAGCGGGTGCGGTGATTAATGCTAGCGCCAGTGCCGCCATGATTTACGCGATGGGATACGGTGCTTGTCGGTTTTATGAAGCGCATCTCGATTCCTCGAAAATCGAAACTAAGCTCGAAGATTTACGAGAGGTATTGCAAGCGGAAAGTGAGCAATATTTAGAAAAAGCGATCGCACAAGAAACGGTGATGGATTGGATTTTGGTGTATGTCGTCTATGCGAGCAAAAAATTTACCCGATGGGATGAGTTATTGCCGGAATTACAAGCGGCGAATTTAAATCCCAGGACTTTAGCTGAGATTGAAGCTGTGACAAACAAGTCTAAATTGCTTCCCAAGTTGGATATTTTACTCGAACAACTCGAACTTGACTTTGCCGAACCACTTTTAAAGCGATGCACTGAGATTATCGAGGCTGACGGTGAAATTAATGAACAAGAGGGAAAAATTTTGCTGACAATTCAACGGGCTGTTTTGAGCAAAAGAAAGCAAGCGAAAAAACAAGCCCAGCCAACTTTGATCCAGGATGCTGTATCGACCCCCACTGAAGCACAAACTGAAGTCCAAGCTGCATCACAAACTCCCTCTTTATCTTCTGATTCTTCTACTAATAAATTGAGTTCAAGTATGCTGCAAAACTTCAAAAAAATCTTAAAAGTTGCTACGATATTAGACTTGCCCAAAATTGCTGAGTTAATCGATGCTGAATCACAAACTTCCTCTCGCTCTTCTCATTCTGCTTCTGCTAAATTGAGTGCAATTCTGCTGAAAAAATTTAAGCAGATTTTAGCAGGTTCTACGCGGTTAGAAGTGCCAGAGATTGGGTATTTAATCGATCAGGTCGATCGCATGACGGGAGAAGAATTTGAGGAATTTTTGGCCTGCTGTTTCCGCAATCTCGGCTATGCGGTCGAAATGACACCCAAAACGGGGGATTTTGGTGCGGACTTGATTCTCTCTAAAGCCCGCAAGAAAACCGTTGTTCAGGCAAAACGCTATCAAGGCAAAGTGGGAAATTCCGCCGTGCAAGAAGTGGTGAGTGCCGTTAAGTATTATGGGGCGCAGGATGCGATCGCAATTACGAACAGCGAGTTTACATCCAATGCTCATAAACTGGCTCAAGCGAATGGGGTACAACTCTGGGGACGAGAACAGTTAATTGATTTAGTAATTCGAGCTAAAAAATAACGGATCTAGGATTTACGCATAATATCATGTCCAGTCGATTACCGTAACAAAAACGGTTTGTAGTGCGGACTTAAGTCCGCAGCATTTTGCGGACTTAAGTCCGCACTACGAACGAACGAATCTGATTGCGGTCAATCGATCGGACTGACTAACCCTGCGTCCTGGAATTATTTCTTTCCAGTCAACAAATATGTCACCATGTATCCCTTGCCCTTAACTTGAATGGCGCCCCGCTTCTGAAAAGTATATTTATCTTTTAATATTTCATAGGTTTCGGCAGTGACTTGAATGCAGCCTGTTATCCCGTGGGATTCCATGCGCGAAGCAATATTTACTGTGTCGCCCCACAAATCGTAAATAAACTTTTTTAAGCCGATGACGCCGGCAACTACTGGGCCGCTGCTAATTCCGATCCGAATGCTGAATGGTTCGGAATGATCTAAGCTCAGAAGCCGGATTTCGTGTAGCATATCGATCGCCATATTCGCCACCGCCTCCGCATGATCCTCTCGTGGCGTAGGTAAACCGCCGACAACCATGTAAGCATCACCAATAGTCTTAATTTTCTCTAATCCGTGGCGATCGGCTAAATGGTCGAATGCTGAAAAAATATCGTTGAGCACTTTCACCACCGCAGTCGCTGAAATTCTCGACGACAGCTCTGTAAAGCCTACAATGTCGGCAAACATCACAGTTACTTCCCCAAAACTTTCGGCGATATTGTGTTCATTGTCCTTCAAACGCAGGGCGATCGCTGCCGGCAAAACGTTGAGCAACAGTTGCTCGGATTTAGCTTGTTCGAGTTCCAACTGTAGGTAAGCAGCCTGCAACTGCTCGGCTTGATGAATTCTTTCTCTGGCTAGCTTTTCAATTTGGGCGGTGCGGCTCAAAGCTGTCAGCATATATGTCACCGGTAGCAGAGTCCACAGCATCCCCATTGTCAGGGTTCCCCAAGAGCGCCAGTGCTTGCGAGTGCTGCGAATTTCCGGCGTTGCGGACACGTACAGATACCACTGGCGGCCGCTAATTTTTGGCAGCCTTTGACAAGCTGTATAATCCGGGCCTGGATTGTCCAGAATCGGACAGTTTGACTTGAGGGCTGCTTCCGCACCGGGCGATGCAGTCAGCACTTGTTGGGTGTCGGATTGGAACAGCAACGCAAATTGCTGAATTTGGCTCTGGGCAGCCTGATTTGGGAGAACGCGATCGCCCCCGTGCGGTAACAGCGGCAGGGCTTGTTGCTTGTCTGGAGCCTCGCTGGCGAGATAAATGTTCAGGTAGTCGGTATTGCGTCCTTTTAAAGACGTTTGGAAAATATCTTTGCCTCGAAATACGCCCAGTACAAATCCTTGCAGCAGTTGGCGGCGGGATTCGAGGGTAGTGGGTTTAGTGCTGTTTACGTAAATCGGAACTATTGCCAAAAGACCCGGTTCTCCAGGAGTTACCTCAGCTATGCCGGGGTAGCTGGTGACAATCATTTCTCCAGTATCGCGCGAGCGATCGACCGCGGCGCGAATTTCTGGGTGAGAAGCCAAATCAAAGCCGAATACAGTCTCGTTTCCGGGTGTAGGTTCCATGTAGAAAACCGGCAAGTATTCCGAACGATCGCCCGCTTTGCGGAGTTCTCCTCGGGGGCCGCGTTCTGTAATCTCGAAGCTGGGGTCGGTTTCGGTTCTGGCTTTGGCTTCGTAGCTGCGCCGCTGCGAATTGGGGATGCGCGGGGCCCAAGCCAGCAGTTGCAGGCTGGGGTGGATGGATAGGGGACGCCCGACAAACCTGGTAAAAGAGGAACGTTCGACGGCGCTAAAGGCTTTCATGTAGTCGCTGAGGGCGAGAACTGCATCTAAGTCGGAGTTGAGCTGGCGTTCGATGCCGATCGAAATATCATCAATGCGGCGGTGCATTTCGTAGTCGCGGCGCCTGTCCTCCCAACTCCAAACCAAAGCAAATGATAGGGCCGACAGGCCCACACCCAAAACGAGCGTCAACCCGGCTGGAATGTAGCGAGACCAGGATAAAGGTAGTTTTTTCAGCATAATTGCCTAGCGAATAAGGGCAGCAGATCAGCGCACTGCGCCAGCGAGATTAATTTCGGCGTCTGAGTGCCGTTAATTCACAACCCTGATAACTACAAGCACCGATGGTCATGGGAAATTAAAAGTTAAATATTGAAACTTTTACATAAACTTCTTCGCTTCCCGTCGCTCAGCAGGGAATTTCAATCCAAAATTCTGCTCCCTGTCCGGGCGCGCAGATGCACCGCAAACTTCCCCTATGTTTTTCTACCACAATCTGATGGCTGATGGACAATCCCAAGCCTGTGCCAGACCCGACCGGTTTGGTGGTGAAGAAAGGGTCAAACAGCCGTTTGCGAACGTCTTCGGTCATTCCCGGGCCACTGTCGGCGATGCAAATGACCAGGCGATCGCCCTCACCGACTTTGCTTTTACTGTTGTTTTTTAACCCCGCTTTTTTCATCAGCGTGCGAATCACGATCGTCCGGGGTTCATTTTGATTTTGCAGAGCATCGATCGCATTGCTGATAATATTGAGAAATACCTGATTTAACTGCCCCGCACAACAGTAAATTTTCGTGATTTTTCCGTATTCTTTAATAATTTCTATCCGTTTGTTTTCACAGCTTTTGCTCAACTTGTGCTGCAAAATCAACAAAGTGCTGTCAATTCCTTCGTGAATGTCTGCCCACTTCATTTCTGATTCGTCCAACCGCGCAAAGTTCCGCAGCGACAGCACAATTTTGCTGATTCTTTCTACACCTGCTGTCATAGACTTTAGCATTTTTGGCAAATCGTCCTTGAGGAAATCTAACTCGATTTGTTCAATTTTTTCTGCAATCTGAGGTACGGGGGACGGGTAGCAGTTTTGGTAGACATTCAAGAGTTCTATTAAATCGTTAAAATAGTGGGATGTATGAGAAATATTGCCGTTAATAAAAGTTGCGGGATTGTTGATTTCGTGAGCAATGCCAGCCACCATCTGACCGAGGCTCGACATTTTTTCTGATTGCACTAATTGGATTTGAGCGTGTTGGAGCTGCTGGTAAGCTTCTTGCAATTGGGCTGCTTGTTTTCTCAATTGAGATTCGGAAGCTTGGAGTGCGGCTGCGGAAATTTTACGGTTGGTAATATTTTCAATCATCCCTAAGTTGTAAATAGGCTTGCCTTCGCCGTCTCGAATCACAGTAGCTGTCACGTTTACCCAAACAATTTTACCTGTGGCAGCAATCTGGCGGATTTCGATTTGATAGCTGCTAATTTCTCCGCGAGCGAGAGCAGCAGCCACCTGCATTTTTTTTTGATTGTCTTCAGGATGCCCAATCTCTACATAGGTTTTTTCCAGCAATTCTGTTGCCGTATATCCCAACATTTCGCAGTAACTTTTATTGACTTCGAGTAACTTGTTATCATTTAAATGAGCTAAGTAGATACCGATGGGTGCATCTTGAAATATTTTGCGAAATAGTTCTTCGCTGGCCCGGACTTTGGCTTCGAGGGAAAGGCGATCGGTGAGGTCTTCAAAAGTACACAAAATGCCGACGACATTGCCGTTACTGTCGTGCAAAGGTATTTTACTTGTATCCAGCCAGCGCTGGGTGCCGTTGGCTTGCAGTTGGGGCTCAATAATGTGATATTCTGGGGTGTTTGTTGCCATGATGCGGCGATCGCAGGCTCGAAAAAATTCTGTTTCTTCGGGCTTCCAGGGCAGATCGAAGTCGGTGAGACCGACGATTTGACTCGGGTGATTCAAACCTGCTACATCGGCAAAATTTTTGTTGCCGCCCAGGTAAACTGAATCTCGATCTTTCCAGGCGATAAACTGAGGGATGTTGTTGATTACTAACCACAGCATTTTTTGGGAGCTTTGCAAGGCTTCCGTGCGTTCTAGGACGCGCTTTTCTAGTTCTTGATTGGCTTGTTCTAGGGCAATTTTTGACTCGCCCAGAGCGATTTCTGCTAGCTTGAGATCGCTGATGTCGATTGTCACTCCTTCCCAAAGTATATCGCCGCCCGGTTGCAGTTCGGGGCGGGCAGTGGCGCGAATCCATTTCAATTTTCCTGACTTGGTGACGATCCGTCCTTCATGTTTCCAAGGTTGTAAAGTTTGTGCGGAGATTTCTAGAGATTCTGACAATGATTGTATGTCGTCTGGATGCACGGCTGACCACATAAAAGCTGAGTTTTTTTGCAGTTTTGCTGGGTCTAATTCGTAGAGTTCCCAACAGCCGGGACTGACATAAATGAATTCATTGGAACCGTCGGGATGCAGCAAGTATTGATAAATCATTCCCGGGATGTTGGCTGCCATTTTTTGAAATCTGGCTTTGCTGTGGCGCAGTGCTGATTCAGCTTGTTTGCGATCGCTAATGTCGATCAACAAACCGTCCCAAATAATATCACCTGCTTCGTTCATTTCTGGGCGCGAAGCCCCGCTAATCCACTTGACGCGATCGCCCGGTAAAACTATTCTACCTTCCCACCGCCAAGGTTCTAATGTTTTAGCTGAGATAGCAACTGATTCCTGGAAGTTTTGCGCGTCCTCTGGGTGAACCATTTCGATGACGCGAATAGCAGATTTTTGAAACACCTCTGGTTCTAATTCGTAGAGTTCGCGACAGCCGGAACTGACGTAGGGGAATGACACACTACCGTCTGCTGCTAGCTGAAATTGATAAATCATCCCGGGAACGTTGGCGGCTAATTTATGAAACCTCGCTTCGCTTTGGCGCAGTGCTGTTTCAGCTTGGACGCGATCGGTAATATCATAAAATGCCGATAAAATTGCTACTTCGCCGTTAAAATTAATCGATCGCATCGACATTTTTACCCAAAAAAAACTGCCGTTTGCTTTTTTGAGGCAGATTTGCTCGCTGTCGCTAAAGCCGTGTTGTTTGACTAATTCTATTAATTTATGGCGATCGCTCACCTCGGCATAAAAGTTGCTTTTCTTGCTACCGATCAGCTTTTGGGAATTCAAACCGAAAGTTTCGCACAAAGCGGGATTTGCGTACAAAATCGTGCTGTCTTCCAGGCGGGTAATCAGCATGGGAACAGGAGTCGCAGTGGCGATCGCCCGCAACCTTTCTTCGCTTTCTTGCAGGGCTGTTTCGGCTGCTACTCTGGCGGTAACGTCATTTTGAACTCCGATAAAATGAGTGAGCTTTCCGCCGCCATCGAGAACCGGGGAAACGGTTAATTCGTTCCAAAAAGCAGTTTTGTCCTTGCGGTAATTTTTGAGAACTACCTTAATTTCGGTGCCCGATCGCAAACTGCTACGGAGTCTGTTTAATTCGGCGCCATCGGTATCAGAGCCTTGCAAAAATCGGCAGTTGCGCCCCAGTATTTCTTCCGGGGCGTAGCCGGTCAGTTTCTCAAAAGCAGGATTGCAGTAGATAATAGGTACGTCAGGCCCCGTAGCATCTGCAATCACAATGCTGTTGCTCGACGCGGCGATCGCCCGCTCTAGGAGAGACAGGTGAAAAGATTCTGTTGTCATCAGTCGCAGTATCCATGCTCCCCAGGAGCGGACAGAACAATAATATTTTTTTAAATAGCTTGCAGTCTGGTTATTTTATTATCTTATTTTAATTCAGGGCCATTCACCAAGCCAGCAGCCAAAAGGCGGCGGCGGGAGCAGAATAATATCCTGGCTGCGCGGCACTCAGAACGATCGTTTTCCGATCCGTGCGAGGAGAGGCTCGCACTGTATCAGTAAAGTACAAGACCAAGGGTGAAAATACTGAGGCTTTCTACTTCGATCTTCTCCTGATTTTATAGCGGCAGTCAACCATTTTAAATTGACAAGCTCAGCCCCGAACCCCGAGCAGTTTTGGTGACTTCAATTCTGGCTTGAAAAGCTTCTTTGAGGTGCGGCATATGGGTGACAGTGAGAATGCAGGCGAAGTCGGAGGCGATCGCATTAATTGCAGCAATCAGGCGATCGCACCCTTCAGCATCCTGAGTACCGAATCCCTCATCAATAATCAACATTTGCAAAGCCGTACCCGCCCGCTGAGACAGCAATCTCGCCAGCGCCAGCCGAATCGCAAAATTAATCCGAAAAGCTTCGCCGCCAGAGTAAGTTTCGTAGGGGCGAGTACCGCGAGCATCAGCAATTAAAATGTCTAAAGTGTCAATCAATTTAGTGGCTTTTTTTGAAGCAGCCGCCCGCTGAGTAATAAATTGCACGTGCAACTGATTGGCGCTCAATCTCGACAATACCTGATTAGTTTCAGCTTCTAGTTGAGGCAAAACATTTTCAATCATCAAAGCTTGAATGCCGTTTTTGCCAAAGGCTTGACCCAACTCTTGATAAACTTTGTATTGGCGTTTAGCAACCTGCATTTGCTCTTTTTGAACTCCGAGCTGAACCTGCAAAGCTTCCAGATTTTGCTGCTGTTGCTGGAGCCTTCCCAGACTTCCCAAATGCTGGTCTAGTTGCTGGCGGCGGCGGCCCATTTCTTGTTCTACAGCGCTGATGCGAGCGGCGGGATCGGGATGTTCTTGTAACTGGTGGTTCATCGCACTGATTTGAGCGGTAACAGCTTGCAAATCGCGATCGCGCACGGCGATCGAATTTGCGATTTCATCAACCCGCTGCTGCACTTGCGGGTACTGCTGAGTTGCCGAGATCAGTTTTTCGGCGCGGGCGATCCAAAATTGCGTTTTACGCATTTCGCTGCGGACGTGTTCGTGCTGTTCCAAGTTATAGCCAACTTCCGCAATGTATCTATCTAAAGACAGAATTTGCTGCTGGATTGGGGAGCTATTTTTTTGCTGTTCAAACTGTTGTTGTACGGCGCTCAATTGAGCTTGCAAATCCGGGCGGCGGCTGTTAATTTTCAGCAGTCTTTGTTGAGCGTCTTTGATTTGAGCTTGTTTAATTTCCGCCCACCGCAAGCGCTTTTCATCGCTGCGGGCGAGCGAGTGACTGCGATCGCTGTAATCGAGCAGTTGCAGTTGCTGCTGGATTTGCTGGAGTTCGCGCCACTCATCGGCTGCATACTCGCCGGCGCTTAGCAACCGCTCGATTTCCCCCGCATCTTGACGCATACTTTGCAAGCGGTTTTCGTCTTGGCCCAGGCCATCCAATTGTGCTTGTAAATGGCTGCGGCGTTCCCGCAATTCTTGATAGGGTGCTAATTCCTGTTCTAGTTCGCGGTATTCATGTCTGAGCACTTGAATTTCGCGCTCGGAGACGGCCAATTGTTCCCGCACTACCCACAGTTGGTTCCAAATTTCCTGCTGTTGGGAGTGGTGTTTGGCGACTACCAAATTCCAGTAATGTTCGTCTAAAGGTCGATCGCACAAAGGACAATTCCCAAAATTTGCATCCCGCACCATTAAAGGCGAATGTGCTTGGTGAGTTTCCGCAAAATTGGCAGATTTACCTTCACTGGCGCTAGTTTCTCCTTCGTTTTTACGCAACAGTTGCAATTTTTGGTCGATTTCAGCGAGTCGGGTTTGATAGTCGCGGCTTTTGGCTTGCAGGTTTTCCAGAAAGCTGTGCCTTTCTTGGCCTTTTTCGCGAACTCGTTCCTGGTAAACTCGCTTGTTTTCTAACTGCAAAATTTGATTGGCGATGACCGAGATTTCCTGCTGCAATTGGGGTTGGCGCTGCTGTTGTTGGCCTTGCAACTGTCGCTCGATCTCAGCTAAGCGGGCGGTTAAACCGGCTTGGGCGCGATCGAGCTTTGTTTGGATCTGCTGCTGCTGTTGGATCAGCGGCGAAACTTGCAGTTGCAGTTGCTCTAACTCGTTGAGGCGCGATCGGGCAGATTGCAACTGCGCGAGTCCTTTGTCAACCTCCGGCTGCTGTTTGAGAATCTCTAGAACATCTTTTTCATCTTGTTCTAAGACATCTAATTGAGCTTGCAACTGCTGAATTTTGTTTTGCAAAATGCTCAATTCTTGCCGTTGCTGTTCTTGTAATTTTTGGCGCTGATTTTGGGCTTGTTGGTCAGATTTAAATTTCTCGCCCAGACTCTCTTCTGTACCTTGCAAGTTGTGGAAATAAGCAATTCCTGCTGTTATTTCATTTTCTTGGGCGAGCAGGGCTTGCAGTTCGTTTTGCTGCTGCTTGGCGGCGCCGAGTTCTTGCTGCAAGCGGCGGCATTCTTGAGAGATATTGTAGTGGTGTTGTTGGTGGCCGGAGAGGAGTTTTTGCCAAGTTTGGCGGTTGTGGTGTTGGAGTTGCAGTTGCTGCAACTCGGTGCTGTCGGCTTGCTGCTGTGAAGAGAGCAAATCGGTGGCTTGCTGCAATTGAGTTTGTTCCGAGGCGATTGCTTCGGTTTGTTGCAGTTGCTCTTGGGTTGTCTGCAAGCCGTGTTTGAGGACTTCGACTTTGGTTTTAAATTCTCTCGACTTTTCCTTGGCTTGTTCGGATAAAGTATCGTATCGATCGAGTTTGAGCAGGTTGGCTAAAACTTGCTTGCGTTCGATCGGCTTTTTGAGCATAAACTCATCAGCCCGCCCCTGCCGCAAATAGGCGGAGTTAATAAAAGTATCGTAATCTAGTTTGATATGTTCGAGGATTTTCTGCTGAGTATTTCTCAGCCCCTTGTCCGTGAGCGTCCGAAAACTCAGTTGATCCTGAGTTGGGGCCGAATTCAAGCTGACTTGAAATTCCAAACTTCCCGATTGTCCGCGGCGGCGGTTGCGAATCACGCGGTAGATTTGGCCACCCGTGGAAAAAGTGAAATCAACGCGCACATCAGTTTCGCCGATATGGATAATATCGTCTTCTGTATCGCTGCGACAACAGCCCCAAAGTGACCAGGCGATCGCTTCTAAGAGAGAGGATTTACCAGCACCGTTAGGCCCGCAAATGCAAGCTGTGTGAAGTCCGCGAAAGTCTAAAGCAGCTTCCCGATAGCTCAGAAAATTTTTGAGTGTCAGTTGTATAGGAATCATTTAAAGCCATCGCGCCATACAATCTATTTATAAATAACACTATTTGTGTGCTGTTGCCTAGTTATTCAATCCAGATATTTTTTTACCCGCTCCTCGGAGTCAGGATACCGCAGTGCAGTTTCCCAAGAATGATTAATCAGGTACCGCTAGGTAGCAATTCGATTGTCCGATCCTGTTAATTTTGCAAATCCTCCCCCAAGCCTGAGTAGGAAAACAGCATTGTCGCGTCCTCCCAACAGGCGCATATGCGTGCGATACGAGGGAAACGACATTACCTTTCGTAGCGTCAAATTAAGCTTAAAACCGTCGATCGACCTCGATGCGATCCGATACCAGATTGCCCCTGACATTCTGCTGGTTGTAGCCGGTGCTAGGGCGATCGGGCAAGTGCGATCGACACCATTATGCGATCGCCACACAGAATATACAAGATTGCAAAAATAGCCAGGAACAGGCTCTCCGGCCTGTTCCACACCAATATTTTTTTGTGTCGAAGCGGCTCTGGGGCCCGTTCCAATATTCGCTCGAAAGGACTTAGGCAAGATATCTAATAGGTTGAAAGCCTCTACCTTCCAGAGAGAAGTCCCCCTCCGAAGCCAACTACCAACTGTCAACCCCTCGACTCCGCTCGGGGCTCTTCTGTCAACTGTCAACCGTCAACCCCTCGACTCCGCTCGGGGCTCTTCTGTCAACTGTCAACTGTCAACTGCCAACTGTCAACTGTCAACTGAGAAACTGTCCTTGATTGCTGGGAATTTGCCACCATCAAAAAGGGTTGACTGTATTGCTACAGCCAACCCAGTGTCTATTTAGTTGTCGTGCGCTTGCTCAAACAGCTAAAACTATCTGACAATATTTGGGAAAGTATAGCCGACACCGACTAACAATCCCACTTCAGCTCCGTCGAGAAAACCCACATTCAGCCCTGCTGTGGCTGTAAAATTTCTGGACAGCGGTACATCGATACCCCCTGTAATCAGGAACCCAAAATGACCGTTATCGCCGGTCGAAAGTACCACGCCGGCACCTGCATAAGGAGCAGCGGTAATCACAAAGTCATCGCTAACTTCGACAGCATCTTGAGATACAAAATCGTAGGTAACGGGAAGTAGAACAGTTAAGTTGTCGCGGAACAAAACACTAGGTCTCACCGAGAAATTGCTTGTCAAACCAATTTTGCTAATAATCGCAAAGGAAGTGTCGCCTAGGGCTGAATCTCCGCCAAAACCTATATTACCGCCAATCCCGACGTAGCTGGGGCCAGAACGCGTAGCTCGGCCGGGTCTGATGGTGGTGCCTGGTTGAGCCAATATCTGAGATTTGTCAGAGACTGTTGCGGGTTTTTGGGCAATTTTTGGTTGGTTTGTCAGAGATGAAGCCGAAGTGCTGACAGGATTGCTTAACACTTCTCGTGCTGTTTTGACTTCTTTTTCTTCCTTGGCTGCTGTCAGTTCCGAATTAGGGCGATCGGCAACAATTGAGGTAGGTCGATCGCTCTTTTCGGCAGTTTCCACCGCGGGCTGCACTCTAACGCTATTATCAGCAATTTTAGGTGTTTGTTCCGACTTTTCTGCTTCAGCAGCAACGGATGTATTTTGCACAGTTTCAGTCCCAGCAATATCCGATGTTGTGGCTGCGGATGCGGGCGGTGCTGCAACAGAGGCGATCGAGTTGGCTGCTGGCGTGGGGGCTGCTGGCTCTACCGCTGCTGTGAGGTCGATCGAACTGATAGAATCAATTTTTGTATTACTAGCCGTTGTTTCGGCATCTGGTGTAACTGCTGGAGTTGCCGCAGGCTCAGAAATTTGGTCAATATTTTGAGCTGCCGCATTTGCGGTTGTACCGAGTTCGGGCAAGTTGCCTGTTTCAGCTTTCGCTGGCAGGGTGCCGCAACAAACAGCTAAAGCTGCAAGATTTATTAACGCAAAAGCAGACTTGGAAAATAGACTATTCATAGACACTCCTCAATGAATGGTGTGTTAAAAGTGTAAGTGTTTGAGAGCTAAAGTTGAGAGCTTTGCTAAAAAATGACACAAAAAAGAGTTGTGTTGTTCCTAGATTGGCATTCAACCGTTTAACAGTCAACTCTCTCTGCTGATTAGATTCAACAACAGACAGCCGGTTTATCGGCTAATTTTAATTTACACATCGAGCTGCTAAAAATCAATCCTTGGGAGGATTTCACCATCACTGCTCGTGCCGCTTTCCCCAAAAAAATGCCACCCCAGACTACCTCGAAACCAACAGCTCGATCGCTGATTCCCATCTAAAATCTCAAATCTAAAATAGTATTGACCGTCATCACAGGGGATTCAAGCCCCCACCTTTAGGTGGATTGTTTTTAGGCAGGGGCTTAAATCCCCTGCCTAAAAACTTCGCACTCCGAAGTCAACCCCTCGACTTCGCTCGGGGCTCTTCTGTCAACTGTCAACTGTCAACTGTTAAGGGTCGATCGCGCGCCGCCAACAGCATTCTACAATGATGTACTCGGGGGCGCTGCACTCTCGACAACAGCCCAAAAACCCGGCTGTTGGTGGCGTACCCGCTCGCCACACACATACAGCAAACTGCAATAAATGTTGCTTTTGGCAATCGAGGCGTCCGAAACAAGGGTAGTGGTATCGGGCGGGCGATCGGCTGCTGCACTTGCTGGCGACAAGTAATGTAGAATAGCACTCATGCTCGCGATGAATTGTAGATCGATCGTGTCAAAATTACTGAATATAATTGGAATCGTGTAAAACTTAGTATTTTATTGGTAAAGTTTAGGCTTCGTTTTCGCTCAGAATCTGACCCTCTGACAACAGCACGCAACTAAGCAAGTAAAAAAATACAAACTATCTTATCTCAACCTGACTTTATGAGCAAAGTTCTAGTAATCTTAGGCGAATTGAGCGATCGCGACATCGATTGGATGCTCGCCAACGGCACCCGCACCAAAGTTCCCCCCGGCACCACCTTGATCGTCGAAGGTCAACCCTTAGACGCCCTTTACATAGTTCTGGATGGAACTTTGAGCGTTTCTGTATCATCTTTGGGCAACAAAGAAATTGGCAAAATTATCTGCGGGGAAGTGTTGGGCGAAATGTCTTTTGTAGACGGGAGGCTTCCTTCTGCTAGCGTTACGGTGATCGAAGAGTCGCTGATTCTGTCAATTCCCAGGCGGCTGCTGACGGAAAAACTCGAGCAAGACGTGCTGTTTTCCCTGCGGTTTTACCGCGCGATTACTAAATTTCTGTCATCGAGGCTGCGGGGTACTGTCAGGCGTTTCGGCGAAGATACTGATTATTTAATATACCAAGACCCTGACGACGAGCGGGCGATCGGGCTAAATAATATGGAAAGTCCAGATTTAGCTCAATCTAGGTTTCAATGGCTGTTGCAGCGTTTGAAGGGCAGTTGAGTCAGTTGTCAGTTGTCAGTTGTCAGTTGTCAGTTGTCAGTTGTCAGTTGTCATTAGTCAGTTGTCATCAGTCATTGGTCAGAGGGAACAGGAAAAAAATAAGATAGTCGGTTTTGGCTGTTGCTTAGGAATGAAAATTAAATAACTTTTGCCTGTTTTGCTTTTTTGCTTGTTACCAGGCTCTGCCTGGTAACGCATATCTGGAGGCTCTGCCTCCTTTTACCCCACAGCTTATACACTAAAGGATTGTAGGAGGTGCTTAAGTTATTAAATTTTCGTTCCTTATTTTTCGACCAATTCCCAATTCCCAATTCCCAATTCCCAATTCCCAATTCCCAATTACCAATTCCCAATTAAAAAACATATTTTTCGGCGACGCGCCAGTAGCGGGAAAAACGCTTTAAATCAATGTAGCCATCGTAGCGGACAAAGGCTTCGGGGGGCAAAACTTCTACAGGCATAGAGCGCCTAATTTCCCGGCAAATATCGTCAAACCTAGGACTGGGACTTTCAGCAGTCACCACTTGATTTGCACCGGATTCTCGTGCAAAAGTGATAACTTCCGCCACCACATCGCCGCGCCGAATAACTACCGGCAACTCTAGCAAACATTCGTAAATAAACACCATTCGTTTGAGACTCAACTGCCATTCACCGATGAGCGCGTCGTCCCAAACCCAGATTGCTGGTGCGTCTGGGTGTGCTTGAAATGCGGGGCCTTGTGGACTCAAACAGTCGCCGTGCAGCCAAATAATTGGATTGTTCATAACTTGGTAATTGGTAATTTGGTTTGTAGTGAGGACTTCAGTCCTCTGAATTTGATGCGGACTGAAGTCCTCACTACAAACCTTTATCAAACATCATGTAGAGTATGTTGGCGAACTTGCTTAATTTTTCCTTCCCTTTTGAGGGCGTTGCCAACTTTTAGAACCGCCGGTACGATCGACCTTTTCCCCATTCGGAAACAACTTGCTCTCCAAATATTCGTAACTTCCCTCAAAATCGCATTGTCCGTAAAAAGGACAATCGCGACAATACACCCGCTTAGTATAACGCTCCAGATTTTCCCGATTGAAAAAATAAGGTTTGTGACTAAAAGTGCTGGCTACCCACTGCCAAGAAAGATTGTTGCTGGCTGGATCTCCGTCTAGCAAGTGTTGCAAAAACCAGCGAGCTCCGGCTTGCCACCGCACGCGCCGCCAGTGTACCAGATAAGCAGCCATCCACATCCGCTGGTGGTTGTGCAAATAACCTGTTTCCTGCAACTGGCGGCTGAAACTGTCGATGCAAACTAAACCAGTAGTGCCTTCGACTACATCCTGCGGCAGAGTTTCGCTGTAATCTTTAGCAGTGTAACCAGTTTTGTAGGGTTCGCGATCGCTCCAAATTCCATTGCCAAATTCGGCGTACAGTCGTTGCCAGTAATCCCGCCAACCCAACTCGTTGACGAGTTTGACAGCATCTTCTGGATGCCGCACCTTGGCTAGCACGGCATCGCGTACTTCTGCAAGACTCAAAACGCCGTAACGTAAATAGGGCGACAAGCGGGTTACGGCACCGTTGAGGAAATTGCGGGTGGAGGCGTATTGGCTGGGGTCAATTTGTTGCAGCACTGTCTCGGCTGCTTTGCGCCCGCCTGCGGTTGCGGGTACGTTGCTATCTCGGGCGGCGGCTTCGGGGAACTGTTGGCGCACGTAGGCTATTAATTCCTCGCGACTGGCAAATTCCCGCTGCATATCCTGACTCATCGTTTTTTCTCAAGCGCCTGTTCTGATTTCTTTATGTTAAAGCTATTTGTTGGCTGGTGTGGGGATCGATCGCCCGACGCGCGATCTGATCGACCTTGAGTCAACACGCGCGCAGATACAATCGATCGTCGGGCTGCTCGCCTAAATTAGCATCAAACTAACTAAACTGAGGTTAGATATCAGAGCAAAATCTCATGGAAACTTATCCGGCGGACGCTAAGGCGATCGCCAGCTTAGCAAAGCCACAGCAGCAAGGTACAAAACAACTGGACAACAGCGAAATTCAAGAGTTCGATCGAGCCATGATGCGCCGCTGCATAGAATTGGCCCGCCGCGCCCTCGGCAAAACCGCACCCAACCCCCTCGTAGGTGCCGTAGTTGTCAGAGACGGCAAGATTGTCGGCGAAGGGTTTCACCCCGGTGCCGGTCAACCTCACGCCGAAGTGTTTGCGCTCCGTGAAGCCGGGGAACTCGCCGCCGGAGCGACAGTTTATGTCAATCTGGAACCCTGCAACCACTACGGGCGGACTCCTCCCTGTTCCGAAGCTTTAGTTAATGCCAAGGTGGCAAAAGTAGTGGCTGGGATGGTCGATCCGAATCCGTTGGTAGCGGGAACTGGGCTGGCCCGGTTGCGGGAAGCGGGGATAGAAGTGGTGGCGGGAGTGGAAGGAGAAGCTTGTCAAAAACTCAACGAGGCTTTCGTACACCGCATTTTGTACCGGCGACCTTTTGGAATTTTGAAATATGCGATGACTTTGGACGGTAAAATTGCTACCAGTAGCGGTCACAGCGCTTGGGTGACGGGCCAGGAGGCTCGCAGCGAGGTACACGTGGTGCGCGTCGGCTGCGATGCGGTGATTGTTGGCGGAAATACGGTGCGTATGGACAATCCCCTATTGACTAGCCACCAGCCTGACAGAAATAATCCTCTGCGGGTGGTGATGAGCCGCACTCTGGATTTGCCGAAGTCGGCTTGGTTGTGGGAAACCTCCTCGGCTGCTACTTTGGTGCTGACTGAGCCTGGGGCTAACCCGGAATTTCAGGAGTTTTTGATGGCTAAAGGGGTGGAAGTTGTGGAGTTGTCGCCGCTGACGCCGACTAATGTGATGGCTTATTTGTACGATCGAGGTTTTCTTTCTGTACTGTGGGAGTGCGGCGGCACTTTGGCGGCCAAGGCAATTGCTGAGGGTGCAGTCCAAAAAATTATGGCTTTTATTGCTCCTAAAATTGTGGGCGGGCGAGAAGCTCCTACTCCTGTGGGAGATTTGGGTTTTTCGGCAATGACTGATGCTTTGACTTTAGAGCGGGTTTCTTGGCGCGCGGTGGGTGCAGATTGTGTGGTGGAAGGCTATTTTAAAATTAAAGATTGAAAGTTAAAAGCGAGTCTTTTTTGTTTTTAATTTTTAACTTTTAACTCCTTTTATGACTGAAATTACGATCTGGAGTTTGATGGTTGGCAGTCTCGGCTTGGAGGCTGCAATTGCGGGTATTTTGGTGATCCGCGAGCAATTGTCGGCAGGGCAAAAATGCGATGAGGAGGAGGAAGTTTTGACTCGGCACGAATCTCAAGAAGATAATTTTACGGCGCCTGAAAATGCGATCGCCAACGGCAATCCCAAATCCGATCGCGCTCAGAAAGATGATTTGACAGTTTGGGAGTACAAGATTGTGCGGGCTAGCAGCGATTTGTTTCGCAATCCGGCGATTTTTCACAAGCTGTGTCGGGAAGAGGCGGAGGTGGGCTGGATTTTGCTCGAAAAGCTCGATGACAGGCGGGTACGGTTCAAACGTCCGATCGCGCTGCGGGACGCCCCGAGACCGAATTTACCAACGTTTGACCCTTACCGCAGTCATTACGGCCCGATGTCGAATGCGATGACTTGGGCGGCGGCGATCGTGTTTCTGAGCGCGATCGTGCTACCTGCTGTTTTGGGCTATGCTTTGGTGTCGGCTACTCTCAGCAAAAGTCGCTCTAATTGGCCTCCGACACCGATTCAATCTGTACCTTCTCCTGGCGGCCCAACAACTAATAATTGAAACCTCGGAAAGAAGGAAGTTCGGCAACCGAATTCTGTCTCATGAGTGAATAGCGATCGCCTCTCTTCAGAGGTATGCACAATACAATCATTTTGTCAATGGGTAAGTCTTACTTACCTCGATCCTCGATCGAAATCTGCGGGTTGTAGGCGGTCTGACCCCCTCATGCTTCTACCCGGATCGAAAGCTACAAAAATTTACATTAAATTTGTCATAGAGAGAAATTTAGCAGTACAGCCTGCTGTAATATATTTTCCAAGCTTTAGAAAAGCTTGGTCAAAGTATTTTTCAGAGTTCATGCCCGACTTAACAGAGCTACCAGGTATCCGAGAGCTGTGGACAAAAACTCAAGGAGATTCGCAGATTTGCGTAGCAGTCCTTGATGGGTTAGTTGACCGGGTTCACCCCTGTTTTGAGGGAGCAAATCTGACGCGGCTGCCAACCTTGGTCAAGGGGGAAGCACAAGTCTCAGGTGCCATGTCGCTGCATGGCACGCACGTTGCCAGCATCATTTTTGGTCAGCACAGAAGATCTGAGGTACGTGGCATAGCGCCGCAATGTCGGGGCTTAGTTGTTCCGATTTTTGCGGACGATCGCCTGAAACTGGCTCAACTCGATCTATCTCGGGCGATCGAGCAAGCCGTCAATGCAGGAGCTCACGTCATCAACATCAGTGGCGGTCAACTGACGGAAATAGGTGAAGCCGAAGGCTTGCTGGCAAAGGCGGTGCAACTGTGCCAAGAACGCAATGTTTTAATTGTGGCCGCAGCGGGCAACGACGGCTGCGAATGCTTGCACGTTCCGGCCTCACTTCCGGCTGTCTTGGCAGTAGGGGCAATGGACGATCTGGGCTTGCCGATCGACTTTAGCAACTGGGGTGAAACCTACCAAAATCAAGGCATTCTGGCACCAGGAGAAAATATCTTGGGGGCCAAACCAGGAGGAGGCACAGTCAGGTTGAGCGGTACCAGTTTTGCAACACCGATTGTATCTGGAGTTGTGGCTTTGCTGCTCAGCTTGCAAATTCAGGCGGGAGAAACGCCCGATCCTGGAAAAGTACGAGATGCCATTTTAAAGAGTGCCTTACCTTGCGATGCAGATCTACCAGAGAGCGATCGCCGCTGTTTGGCTGGAAAGCTCAACATTCTGGGCGCAACTTATTATTTACTTCAAGGAGGAAAGATGTCCGAGGAATTAGAAGGAGTTGAAGCAGCAGGCTGCGGCTGCGACGGAACTATTGATCTGGGCTCGGGGGTTTCTGAGCAAGTGCCGGAATCTCTCAACCAAGCGCCCGAACTTTCAAACTTAGAACTCTTTACTTCAGCGGCTTCAGCAGAAGTAAGCCCCTCTATACCAGCAGCTACAGCAGCAGAAACTTCTTTGCCCCGCCCAATCAATTCATCTAGTGCAGGAAACTCTTTTATGTCCAACAACAGACCCACCGGCATCGCAGCCAGCCAAGCACCCAGCGATTTGGAAGATTCCCAACTCGTCTACGCCTTGGGAACCCTAGGCTACGACTTCGGCAGCGAAGCAAGGCGCGACTCGTTTAAGCAACTCATGCCTGCCTATGAAATTGAGAATACCGCAGTGCCGTCCAACCCCTACGACGCCCGTCAAATGGCGGACTATCTGGAACAAAACCCATCGGAAGCAAAAGCTTTAATTTGGACGCTTAACCTGGAATTAACGCCGGTTTACGCCATTGAGCCGGTCGGAGCTTTTGGCCGCGATGTCTACGGGATTTTGCAAGAATTTTTGGCGGGTCAGGTAGAGGCGGAAGAGAGCGAAAATTATGTAGAACGAGTCACCATTCCAGGGGTACTCAGCGGCAGAACTGTGAAACTTTTCTCAGGACAAGTGGTGCCGGTGATTGAGCCGCACAACACGCGAGGAATGTACAGTTGGAAAGTAAATACCCTCGTCACGGCTGCTTTAGAAACGGTACGGACTACCGCAACAGAAGCAACTGAAGAAACGATGCGGCGCACCCTCGGCAGCTTCCTCAACCGCATTTACTACGATTTGCGGAACTTGGGAACCACTTCGCAAGACCGGGCGCTCAACTTTGCAGCTACTAACGCTTTCCAAGCCGCTTCTACCTTCGCTGAAGCAGTCGCGACAGGCATGGAACTCGACAGCATCACAGTAGAAAAAAGCCCGTTCTGCCGACTTGATAGCGATTGCTGGGATGTGAAATTGAAGTTCTTTGACCCAGAAAACAGCCGCCGAGCTAAGAAAGTTTACCGCTTTACAATTGATGTGAGCGACATTATCCCAGTGACGTTGGGCGAAGTGCGTTCTTGGTCTACTCCTTACTAATTTGGACATATTATGAAGCTGCCGAAATTATCAGCACCTGTGAAAAGACCGGAACTCATTCACCCCTACCATTCTGTGGATGTTGTGAACGGCCGGTCAGAAGATTTGGTTGACATTCGCATCGATTTGATGCACGGGGCAAATTACAATGACCCAGCAGCTTTTGCTTACCGCAGTTATCAGCAGCTTAAAACTTCTGGTTGTGGCTGCTGGGGCGGCAGGCGGTAAAAACCACTTTTGTCATTTTTTCTGCCCAAAATAACGGCTAATTTTTCAACTAAAAAGTTTAGATATGAAATGGGAAACTTAGCCTCCTTCTCCAATTCATATCTAAACTCTTAAGCTAGCAGGAATCAAAGTGATGACGAATCTCCTAAAGAACAACCGACCAGTTCTGACCTTTGACGGGGTAAAGAGTTATGTTGCCATCCCCCATATTTCCTGCGAACTAGGCAACAACTTTACCGTAGAAGCTTGGGTGAAAACTAAAACAAATAAGGGGGTGCAAAGAGTATTTTCGGAGCATCCAGCTTGGGGTTTTGGTTTATTTAACAACCAGCTTCGGTTCACGGTTTATAAGAGGAAAAATTACAACACTACCTCAGCTAAGCTTGTAGCAGGCACTTGGTTTCATCTAGCGCTAGTATTTGAAGCTAACAGCAAGCTACATTTTTATGTAAATAGTGAACTCGTGCAGACTTTGGATGGCAAACGCCGGAAAAAATCTAGCAGCATTAGTTGGTTGATTGGCACGAAAAATCCTCAAGGTGCAGAATGCTGGAAGGGTCAACTTTCGGAAATCCAAATTTGGAATAAATGCCGCAGTCAGGCAGAAATTCAAGCGGATATGTCTCGCTGTTTGGCAGGAAATGAACCGGGACTAGCTGGCTATTGGCCTTTCAATGAAGGTACGGCCAATACAGTTTGCGACAAGACTCAAAATGCTAATCACGGGACAATTCACGGGGCGACTTGGGAGTTTTCAGAAATTCCTGCGATATCAGAAGTAATTGCAACACAGGAGATAGTTACTATGACGAATACGAATGCTGTGCAAGAACGTTTGCAAACAGTGCTTAATTTTGACGGCATTGATGACAAGATTGATGTTGATTATGCCAAGGAAATCAATCCCACTACGTTCACCGCTGAAATGTGGGTGATGTTCATTGGAGGCGACGGATACCGATCGGTATTGACTTCGCGGGATGGCTCTGATGTGAATGGTTGCAAGGGCTATTTGTTCTACGCAACTCCCGATATGAAATGGGAGTTTTGGCTGGGTAGCGGTGAAGTGGGAGCGAGTTGGACTGTGTTGGGTGGGCCGAGTATTGAGATTAATGTTTGGGTACATTTGGCGGGGGTTTACGATCAAAAATCTCAAACTGCTCATTTCTATGTCAACGGGCAAGAAGCGAGCAAGCAAGAGAATGTCAAGTTTAAAGCAAATACTAAACGTCCCCTCCGCATTGGTGCGGGGAACACAGAACAACCGGGTTACGGAGATTATTTATTTAATGGTAAAATCTCTGAGGTTCGTGTGTGGAATAAAGTGCGGACGGCTAAGGAAATTCAATCGAAGTTAGTTCACCGTTTAAAGGGAGATGAACCAGGGTTAGTAGGCTACTGGTCGCTATCGGAAGGGTCGGGGACTTTGGCGCGAGAGAAGGCGAAAAAACCTCAAAATGGCAAGATTTACGGAGATGCAGTTTGGAGTCAGTCGTTAATGCCAATTATTGACGCACCCGACGCGAAAGACCGATTGTTAAATTCGACGGGTTTGGAAGATTACGGTTACTGGTGGAAGAAGTTGTCTGAGGCACAAGCTGATAGGCCAAAAGTACCTTTCCGTCGGGGTCGGATTTGGTCTTAAATTGGTTCTGGAAGGCATCGCTTCTGAGTCTAATACCAATTAGAAAAAATAATGCAACATTAGTGGTAGGGTGTGTCGCCACGAACAAGCCCTAGCTACCTATCGACAGTTTAACAGCGACGCACCCCTGACCACAATGGCATTAAGGGAGCAAAATTTATTGTGTAGCAATCTTTTGTCAAAATGGTATAAATAATGGCGATCGCTCGCTACATTTTCTAGCAGCAATTTATCAACATTATTTCGGCTTTTGAGGCAGGTTTGCTCTTGAAACCTGGTGCTATTTACTGCGAAAAATTCAATAAGAAATACTGAAAAAAGTTTCTGAAAAAAGCTTGACAACTTGCGACGAAGTGTTATTCTAATTAATAGAAAAGTCGGTGAAAGTTGCCACGCGAAAACTAGACCCAAACAGGCCAAAGTCAAGCGAAAGGTGACGCTCACCCGTCTGTCGGAAAATCAACCCAAAATTCAAGGAGACTTGTATTATGAAGAAGAAATCTTTGCGCCCCATTCAAACTGCCCCTGTTGCCAGGGACACCACTGCCACCACTTCGGCTTCTGGCGGCGGCACCATGACGGCATCGACGATGATGGAGATAGGGATATATCCTTTTGCGGGCGACGACGCGGAGTAATCACTTCAACAGTATCACTCACCTCGAAAAATGTCAAAACTCAGTTTCTACCTCATGATTGCGCTCTATTGGCAGCGATGAATTGACGTATTAATGACGTTAGTTCTTCGTCGAACGATAGGCACGGTTAGGGAACGGAAGGGGATTTAGATTTTTGGGTGAGTTAGTGGTTGAGGCGTTTCGGATGAGCGTGAAATATCACGCTCATCACCAATGGCTGGAGTTCAGAATGGGGGCGAGATTTATTTGCAGCCGTTCGTTCAGTTGTCAATGGGCGGGGAAGCGTCAAGGTTTAACTGCTTATCAATCTATTCAACAGGCTCTCTCTATTGATGGCTCCCTTTTTTCCCCTAGTTGATCACCAAAAAAAGTTCCCCAAAAAGCTTGACAAGTGTGGGTGAAATGTTAATCTAATTAATAGAAAAGTCGGTGAGTTGCAACAACGCAAAAACTCTCCCCGTAATAGGGAAAAGTCAAAGCGAAAGGTGACGCTCACCCGTCTGTCGGAAAATCTACCCAAAATTCAAGGAGACTTGTATTATGAAGAAGAAATCTTTGCGCCCCATTCAAACTGCCCCTGTTGCCAGGGACACCACTGCCACCACTTCTGCTTCTTGCGGCGGCACCATGACGGCATCGATGCTGCCATTTGCGTATCCTTTTGCGGGCGACGACGCGGAGTAATCACTTCAACAGTATCACTCACCTCAACACAGGTCAAAACTCAGTTTCTACCTCATGATTGCGCTCTCTTGGCGGCGATGAATTGACCTACAATCCTTGTCAGTTCTACGTCGGACGATACCTGGCACGGGGTGGAACGGAAGGTAGATTTTTTGGGTGAGTTAGTGGTTGAGGCCTTATTCTCAAGGTTAACCCCGCCGAGTAGCTTGCTACCCCAGTGGCACTTGGTTGGGTTCTTCTCCTTGGGTTTGTACTTCTGGCAAAAACCTTTGTATTTTCTAGTGGCAAGATTTTTGGGGAGGCAGTAGGCGAGTCAGTCATTAATGCCAATTATTGATGCTCCTGACCCGAAAGACCGTTTGTTAAATCCGACGGGATTGGAAGATTACGGTTACTGATAGAAGAAGTTGTCTGAGACACAAGCAGAGCGGCGAAAGGTGCCTTTGGATCGGGTCGAATTTGGTCTTAAATTGGTTCTGGAAGGAGGCATCGCTTCTGAGTCTAAATGGGGCGGATCTGGCCACATTTTCTAGTAGCAATTTATCAATATTAAGGCTTTTGAGGCAGGTTTGCTCTTGAAACCGGGCGCTATCTACTGCGAAAAATTCAATAAAAAATACTGAAAAAAAAATCTAAAAAAAGCTTGACAACTTGCGACGAAGTGTTATTCTAATTAATAGAAAAGTCGGTGAAAGTTGCCACGCGAAAACTAGACCCAAACAAACAGGAAAAAGTCAAGCGAAAGGTGACGCTCACCCGTCCGTCGGAAAATCTGCCCAAAATTCAAGGAGACGTGTATTCTCATGAAGAAGAAATCTTTGCGCCCCATTCAAACTGCCCCTGTTGCCAGGGACACCACTGCCACCACTTCTGCTTCTTGCGGCGGCACCATGACGGCATCCTTTGGTGGGCTTATTTGGAATCCTATTGGTAATCCTTTTGCGGGCGACGACGCGGAGTAATCACTTCAACAGTATCACTCACCTCAAAAAATGTCAAAACTCAGTTTCTACCTCATGATTGCGCTCTATTGGCAGCGATGAATTGACCTACAATCCTTGTCAGTTCTTCGTCGGACGATACCTGGCACGGGGTGGAACGGAAGGTAGATTTTTTGGGTGAGTTAGTCGTTGAGGCCTTATTCTCAAGGTGAACCCCGCCGAGTAGCTTGCTACCCCAGTGGCACTTGGTTGGGTTCTTCTCCTTGGGTTTGTACTTCTGGCAAAAACCTTTGTATTTTTTGGCACATTCTTCTAAGCTGTTCCCCAGTCGCAAAAAAGCGGGATGCCATTGAGTTAACCCGTCATGAGTTAAGCGTTCATAGCTGCCGTAGTTACTGAAGTCGTAGAAAAAGCCGTAACGCATTTTTGCAGCTTTGGGGTTGCCATGAATGTAGCGCAAGGTATTTAATGCCCGTTCTCTATCTGATGCGGGAAATCCATCACAGAAATACCGCTTCTCCCAAAAATGCCCTGTCCGCCTTAACATCCGGTTGAAACACATCGCTGTATACCAATTAAGAAAGTGCATAATTTTGGGTAACTCATCCGGTTGAGCAGGTTCAATCAGATAATGAACGTGGTTGGACATAATACAAAGAGCGTAGAGCTTAAACTTGTATTTATCCAACGCTTTCTTAATGGCGTAGAGAAACACCTCCCGACATTCGCGCTTTTGAAGTTTAAACTCGCGGTTATTGCAACGGGTGGTGATATGGTAAGAGTATCCTACTTGAAAATCACGGCGTTTTCTTGGCATTTCACTGAAATCAATAAATTTATAAACCCATGCTTACCTACAATAATATATTAAATAGTGAGGCAAAACTACACGCGATTGGTGCCCACAAAAATGCCTTTGAAATAGAATCTCTCTATCCCCTAGACATCTTTGAGCAACTGGTGGCAAAAACGGGAGAATGCGGTCTTGAGTTTTCTTGCAAAATTGAACGAGAGCGACTTTATCCTGCTCGTTTCAACCTGAGTTTTGGACAAGACAGAAAATTTGCAGATTCATTCCAACAGATTTTAAGCTTCTTTCATCAGGTCGCAGGACGGGTCGGAGTCACAATTAATTATGATTTGTTACAAGAATTTCTAGGACACAATTTTGACTGGAGTAAAGTAGAAGGTTTACAAACCGGCGTAGATTTGCGCCCAGAAATCCCCAATTCTCGCTTAAAACTTATTTTCAGAATTAAAGATTATCCAGAAAGATTAGAAACAGCAATAGCCTTAAATCGCGACTGCGATACCGAAGAATTTCGGGCGCTGTTGATTTACAGTGTCCTAGTTATAGGCTTTGATTTTTTCCTAGATGGTCGCAGTGAAATAGAACTTTATCCTGAAATTCAAAGAGCAGATTTTCAGCGAATTGACGTGCAGCAGCGATTATTACAGGTTTTGTCCTTACCTGCTTTGCAACCTTTAGAAGCTAGTAATGTGATGATGGTGGGTTTTTCCAAAGCTAATCCTGATAATAAGATTGTTTATTACAGCCTTGAAGATAAGAATAACTTTTTAAATTACTTTTCTGCCAACGATCTAACCCGCAAAGTTCATGCCTTTTACCAGCAACAACCTGTGTTAAAGAGTATGTGGATAGGTTTAGCAGAACGGGAATTGTCGGCAGGAATTATTCAAAATATTAATCTGTATTACAATCAATCCTTTGTTAACGAGAAAACCTAACTCTGGCTGGCTAAAAAAATCTAACCGAATACGGTTCAGTTAAGACAGTCCTGGGGGTAAAACGATCCGAAAAACAGACACTGCGATTGCTTCGTTCCTCGCAATGACAAACCTTAACTGAACGGTATTGAAAAATAACCAACTAATTTGTTTTACACTCAATCAATAAAGATTTAACAACAAAATCGCACAATGCCTGACTTAATCACTATAACTGGAATACCTGAACTTTGGTCGCACACTCTAGGCGACCCCCGCATCAAAATCGCCGTCCTCGACGGTTCCGCCGACATGACCCGCGCCTGCTTCCAAGGAGCCAACTTCAGCCAACTACGCCCCTACTGGCAGGAAGAACCGGAACCCATCGAACCCGCCTATCTAGAGCAATGGTGGAAAATCGAAGCCCTAGAAAAAGAAAAGGCAGAGCTAAAAAAAACTGAAGAAGAAACGAACGCCGAAGAAGAAGCCTTAAAAGCAAAAATTGAAGCCCTAAAAGAAACCATCCCCAAACCCATCCTCAACCGCCTCGGCTGTGACTTCCACGCCACCCACATTGCCAGCACCATTATCGGCCAGCACGGTTCCCCCGCCCCAGGCATGGCTCCTGGCTGCACCGCTATCAACATTCCGATCGACATCAACGGCGAAGGCACCGAATTCATCTCCCCCCTCAACCTCGCCCGCGCCTTCAATTGGGCAATGGAACAAGGAGCAAATATCATCCACTGCGCTGCTTGTCACCCCACCCAAAGCGGCCTCGCCCACGAACTAATTGGCCGCGCCGTCAAGCAATGTCAAGATAACGGCATCTTGGTTGTCGCGCCGGGAGGTAACAACAAAGGCGAGTGCTGGTGCGTCCCCGCCGTGTTGCCAAACGTCCTCACAGTAGGCGCACTGCGGGATGACGGCATCCCGTTCAAATTTAGCAACTGGGGCGGGAAGTACCAGGAGCAAGGCATCATGACATTTGGGGAAAATATTTTGGGGGCGCAACCGGGAACTGACGAGCCTGCGCGGAAAAAAGGCACCAGTTGCGCGGCTCCGATTATTACCGGCGTTTCTGCTTTGTTAATGAGCTTGCAGTTGCAGCGGGGCGAAAAGCCAAATGCTGAAGCGGTTCGCGCGGCTATTTTAAATAGCGCCATTCCCTGCGATCCCCAAGAAGTGGAAGAACCGGAGCGCTGCTTGCGGGGGATACTGAATATTCCCGGTGCGGTTCGCTTGCTGACAGGGGAACTGCTGGCGGCTGTTGCGCCTTCGACATTCAGTCCAATTCAACTTGCCGGTAGTGCAGAACCTTTCCCCCAAGTGCTGTATTCCGATGAGAGGGAAGCAATCGTAGAGGAGAGTGCGCTAACTCCCGTGCTCTTGGGTGCAGTGACTTCCGCCTTCCCTGGTAATGGGGAATTACGTTCAATCGCAGCTTCGCATACGGGCGGCGAAATCTCTTCCTCAGAATTTGCAATCACGCCCAACACACCTACAACTGCCGTCACCGCGAGCATTCCGTCAAAGCTGGTTTATGCCTTGGGAACTCTCGGCTACGACTTCGGCACCGAGGCGAGGCGCGATACCTTCAAACAGTTGATGCCGGCTGTGGAAATTGAGGGCGTGACGGTTCCCGCTAACCCCTACGATGCGCGCCAGATGGCGGACTATCTGGAACAAAACCCATCGGAAGCAAAAGCTTTAATTTGGACGCTGAATCAGGAATTAACGCCGGTTTACGCCATTGAACCGAAAGGGTCGTTTGGGGCGGATGTGTACGAAGGTCTCATACAATTGCTAGCAGCACAGTTGATTGCACAAGAAAGCGAAGATTACATCGAGCGGATGAGCCTCCCCGGAAGGCTGAGCGATCGCACGGTTGAACTGTTTTCTGGGCAATCGGTGCCGGTGATTGAACCGCGAGTGACGCGGGGAATGTATGGCTGGTGCGTTAATAGCCTGGTAAGTGCTGCTTTGGATACTCTGCGGGATGGAATGGGTGATGTGAGCGAGGAAGCGGTACGGCGTTCTTTGGTTAGTTTCCTGCACCGCATTTATTTCGACTTGCGGAACTTAGGGAAAACGGCGCGCGATCGCGCTCTCAATTTCGCTGCGACAAATGCTTTCCAAGCTGCTTCTACCTTTGCCGAGGCCGTTGCTAGAGGCATGGAACTCGATAGCATCGAAGTGGAAAAAAGCCCGTTCTGCCGGCTGAATAGCGACTGTTGGGATGTGAAATTGAAGTTTTTTGATTCTGAAAATAGCAGTCGGGCAAAGAAAGTTTACCGCTATACAATTGACGTGGCAGATGTGATGCCGGTTACTTTGGGTAAAGTGCGATCGTGGTCTGTGCCGAATTAATTACTCCCTGGTTTTTGTCTACTGGTTAAATGGGCGATCGCTCTTAAGGGCGATCGCATCCACGTCGTTATGCCCCAATACAGTTCAGATAAGACCGATCCCCCCTAACCCCCCTTAAAAAGGGGGGAACAATGCTCTTAAACTCCCCGCAACGATTCGGGGGATGCGAGGGGGATCTCCGAGTATAAGAGTCTTAAGTGAACCGTATTGCGTTATGCCCTATCCTTTAACTGTTACTAGACCAACCAGAAGAATTATTGAATTCAAAAATTTTATTTGATTCGTCAGAATATCTTCCACCTTCAGCTACGGCTGCCTTCGACTGTAAACCATCCTATCATACAAGCGGCGTGGGAGAAGGAGCGGATAGCAATGTCAAGCTGTAATCTGTATCGCCTTGAAATTGAGAAACGCGGACGAAATATGTCCCCGCAGGCAAAGCCCCATTGCTGACAAGTTTTTCTGAAGCTGTCCCTAAATTGTTAGATGAAGCAATAATATCGTCGGAACCAACAGCGCCGTTGCCGTTGAGATCCTGAATTAATTCTACTTCAACATTTGCGCTCAAACCGTCAACAGTTGCACTGAAAAGACTCGGAGTATTGAGGATGAAACTGTAAATATCGGTGGCCCCGGCCGCCCCTACAGAATCGCTCGCATTCAGACTGTCTGTGAGAATGCCGAGGGGTTTTGCTGCGTTTAAATTATCAGCGGGAGCGGGGAGTGTGCTCAGCAGTCCTTCTACTTCGCCGAATTGAATGTAGTGGTCGATCGCACTTGTGACTGCGCCGCTGGTGATTGCTGCTGCTACCAGCGGATATTTTTCTATATAAAAGCTGGGATCGAAGAAAAGGCTGGGTTTGCGGTTTTCAAATTGACCAACTTTAAAGTAGTGTTCAAATGCGGTAAATTGATTTGTTTGGACTGCTGTCTGAACGTCTGGATTGTTTGTGAGATAGAAGCCAACATCGAAGAAAGGGTTGGGGTTCCGCCGTTCAAATTGACCGAATCTGATAAAGTGATCGGCGCCTGAAAAACCGTTGAGTTTTGCTGATACCGCTACATCTGTGTTGGTGTCTAAATAATAGCTGGCGTCAAACAGGGCATTGGGGTTGCGATTTTCAAATTTACCAATTTTTCGGTAGTGATCGAAGGCGCTGGATACTGTGCCTCTGGCAAGTGCTACGGCGACATCTGGGTTGTTTTCGAGATAAAATTTGCTGTCGAACAGTGTTCTGAGGGTTAGCATTATTAAAAAAAATCTCTTTGTACTTTAATCTGGAAAGTGCACAATCACATTCGATCGAGAATCCAGTTTACATCAATTTTTTTGTGAGAGGGTCTCAATTATGGCTAAATCTGCACTGATGGCAATGCTGCGCCGCGCTGCTAGTATTGCCCAAAAGTCAAGGGAAACTGGCATTCCGGCTGATGAATTGCTCGGGATGCTCGACGATCGCACTCCCAATTCTCCCATATCTCGGCGCCAGTTGCTGCACGGGGGTTTGGCTGCGGCGGGGGCTGTGGCTGCTGCGACTTTTACCCGGGAAGGAGCTTTTGCTCAGCAGCGCGGACGATCGCCCATTTTGGTTGTGGGTGCGGGAATTGCGGGTTTGACTGCGGCTTATCGCTTGCGTCAAGCGGGCGTGGGCGCTGATGTGATTGAGGCAAACAACCGCGTGGGGGGGCGGATTCGCACGCTTCCCAACGCGGCTGGAACGCTGATTCCGGTGGAATTGGGGGCAGAATTTATTGACAGTGGCCACACTACTTTGATTTCGCTGGCGACGCAATTGGGTTTGCGGGCGATCGACTTACCAGCCGTACACACCGGATTCGTACCGGATACTTTTTTCTTTCAAGGGCGCCGATTTTCTCAGCAGCAATTAATCGCAGATTTTGCGCCGCTAGCCGCTAAAATTAATGCTGATTTGCAGGCAGTTGGAGATAATATTAGTTATCTAGATTTTACAGAAGCAGCGGAAAGATTGGACTATCTTTCGCTGGCTCAATATCTAGACCAAGCTGAGACTAGCACGATTGTCCGGCAGTTGCTGCGTATTGCTTATACGACGGAATACGGCCGAGATCCTGAGGAACAGTCGGCGTTAAATCTGCTGTTTTTAATCGGTGCTGAAGCTGGCAGTTTTGAATTGTTCGGTAACAGCGACGAGCGCTATCAAATTGATGGCGGTAACAGTCAAATTGTCAACCGCTTAGCTGATCGATTGTCTGGTTCGATCGAGACGGGAACGGTTTTGGAAGCGATTACTCTGTTATCTGACGGACGCTATCGGGTAAGTTTGCGATCGGGACAAAGCGCGATCGATCGCACCTACGAGCGAGTTTTGTTAACTTTGCCGTTCAGCACTTTGCGAGATGTTAAAATTAACGTACCTTTGCCCCAACCAAAGCTGAGGGCGATCCAGCAGTTGGGCTACGGTACTAATTCTAAGTTAATTACAGGCTACCGCAGCCGCATTTGGCGAGAAGTTTATCGATCGACTGCTTCTGTTTATACAGATTTAGGATTCCAAAATACCTGGGAAGCTACGCCTTTCCTTCGTACTGCTAACGGTTTAGTTACTGATTTTACAGGAGGAAAGCAAGGTTTGGCGATCGGCGCCGGAACTCCCGAAGATCAAGCACAAAAATTCTTAGGACAATTTGAAAGAGTTTTTCCCGGTGTCAGAAACTTGAGAACCGGCAAAGCCGTCCGAGCTTTTTGGCAGGGAGAACGCTATTCTAAAGGTTCTTATTCCTGTTATTTAGTCGGACAGTGGACGCAAATGCACGGCGTCGAAGGCCAAAGACTTAGAAACATTTATTTTGCCGGGGAACACACTTCGCTGGAAAATCAAGGTTACATGGAAGGCGGTTGCGAAACTGGACAAAGGGCGGCTTTGGAAATTTTGAAAGATTTGGGTGTGACACCTCCTGCTAGTGTTTTGAACGATCGCACTGCGAGCAGTTTAAACCAGCGCCGTCCCAGCCGCAAAGTTCCGGGTTCTCGGAATTTAGAGAATAGGAATCCGAGTCTTAGATAATGTAGATAATTTCGCAATTACTGCGAAATTATCTACTCGCAACTCGTGCGACTCGTTACTTTCGCGCTCGCCCGGTAACGTAGATCCGGAGGCTCTGCCTCCTCTTTTTCAGCCGAGGATCTTCCTCCCTGATATGGATTCTAAGGCTCTGCCTTGGAACCAGTTAAACCAGCGATCGTATTGGGTACAACTTATCAGATAATCTCATCCGGGTTAATTCCCTGGGCACGCAAATATTCAGCTAGGCGATCGGCTCGTTCCCGTTCGCGATCGGCGCGATCGCGTTCTGCTGCGATCTGTTCTACACCCCACAATAGCAGATTTCCTGCTTCATCCCACCAGCGCAACCAATAACCTGTACGCTGTTCTTTCTCCCCCCGCCAAGTTCCCAAATACAAATTAAAATCTGCCATCCAATGACGGCCTTCCTCATCAGGAAATTCTAATTCGTAATTGCCATTTTGCAAGCGATACACTTCCAGCAATCCACTTTCTGGATCAAAAATTATGTAAGTTGGCAATTGCAGAATTTGTTCGTAAAAAAACCACTTTCCTGGAGGGAAAGTACGTCTAATCGAATATTCCTCACCGTCTGTTTCCGACAAAAACTCCATGACAATGCTGGGGATTTCTCCTTCCAAGTTTGGGGTATAGCTTTTGCGGTCTCTTCTCGATTCTACGGGGAGTACCGAAGGTATATAAACCCAATCGGGTGCTTTGATGACTAACTCGCCGTTGACAGTAGCGCAAATGCCAAAATTGCTAGCAATCAGCATTAGCGGCCCGATTAATCCTTTCAGTTCTAAGATTTCTCGCAGCGCTCCGGCAATTAGCGGTTGACCTGTATTCTCCACTGGTTTTTCTTCTAATTGGAAGTCGTCTGGCAACTTCTCCCAAGTTACGGTCATTGCTACCGTTTTTTGTTTTGGGTTATCTTGAGTCGCGACCATGACTTTACTTTCTAAAGTTTGATGTCTTATTATAACATACATTAAGGTAATTTTCTGGCCCTGCTCAGAACAACGCCCCACAAAAGTTTAGACAAACATAATTGTTTAAATTAGATGCGCTTTAACTTAGCAAATTTTAAATATTGCGTAGATTTTGTCGTACAAAAGATATCTTGCACAAGTCTTTTAAATCAACTTCTGGAACAGGCAAGATGCCCGTTCCACCGAAAAAAATATTATTGTGGAACAGGCATCTTGCCCATCCCAAGCTATTCTCCCCAAGAAGAAATATTATTGTGGAACAGGCATCTTGCCCATCCCAAGCTATTCTTTCCAAGAAAAAAATATTGTTGTGGAACAGGCATCTTGCCTGTTCCCTGCTATCCTTGCAAAAGGCATAATTAATCTCATAAAACTGCGAAATAACAACATGAAAATTTTACATTTAACAGCAACCTTATCAACATTGCTAATCTCATCAATCTCCGCTAGCACTTTGCTGGCAGACTCTACAAAGACGAAGGCTCAAAACTTACCAGTTGACGAGCCGTTTTGCTACATGAAAACCCCCGACGGCAAAACCGTAGACTTGGGCAAACTGTGCGAAAAACCGCCAGATCCTGAAACTTCCCAAACTTGTGTTAGTGGTGCAAACATGGCGGCAAAAGTATCAATTGCTCAAGCAAATTATGACGGCAATTTTTTCAGCGGTAAAGTGTTCAATCAAGGCTGTAAAACAATCAAGAATGTCAAAGTCAATTATCAAGTTTTGGACGAGTTAGGCAATTTAATTGACAATGGGTTTATCGACGCTCAACCAGCTACTCTTGCACCTGGAGAGTCGGCCGCCTTTCGGGGCGCAGTTGTGGCGGGGGCTAAGGTGCAGGCTACTCATGCAGATGCTCAGGAGTGATTGTCGAGTGTTTAGCCGATCGCTGCTATCATATTTTGGCTCAGATATCTGTAGAAGCAGAACTCGCAGGAGTCAAATATCTTGAAAACTCGATCGACATACTGGCAAATCCTACCCTACCTCCGTCCCCAAAAACAAACCATCGGTAAAGCATTAGCTTGTACCGTAGTCTTTACCATATTTTGGCCAATTATTGCGTGGCTGGTTGGCGAAACAGCCAAATTTATAGGAAAAGGAGATTTACAAGGATTCGGGCAAATTGCGGCACTCAGCGCAGTGATATTTTTGATTCGCGGTACAGCCCAGTACGGTCAAGATACGCTAATGGCAAAAGCAGCCTTGACTATTGCTTTAGAAATCCGCAAAAAAGTTTATTCCCACCTCCAAAAACTCGATATCGGCTACTTTGAAACTGCCAAAACCGGAGACTTATCCTACCGCCTCACAGAAGATATTGACCGGATTGGCGAAGTAGTAAATAAATTTTTTCATCAGTTTATCCCTTGTGTTTTGCAGCTAATTGCGGTAATGGGATATATGATTTATCTCAACTGGCAATTAACCTTGGGTGCATTAATTATTGCACCGCTGATGGCTATCTTAATTGGCTGGTTTGGCGAAAGACTTCTCAGTTACTCGCGCCAAAGTCAAAATCGCATTTCAGATTTATCAGCTTTGCTGACAGAAGTATTTAGCGGCATTCGTTTAATCAAAGCGTTTGTAGCTGAAGATTACGAAATTGCCCGCTTTGGAGAAGAAGCAGAACAAAACCGGCGCGCTAAGTATTTGTCGGAACGAGTAAAAGCACTTCAGTTCGTCGTAGTTGGCTTTCTGGAAGCGATGAGCGTGATTTTGCTGTTTTTCCTGGGAGGTTGGCAAATTGCTCAAGGAAATCTCACTGGTACTCAATTTATCAGTTATATTGCCGGAGTAGCGCTGTTAATTGATCCGATCGCGATTACCACTGCAAATTACGGCGATTTTAAGCAGGGAGAAGCTTCTAGCGATCGCATTTTTGAGCTTTTAGCCATTGTACCCGCAGTCGTAGAAAAGCCGGGGGCGATCGAACTTCCCCACGTTACGGGTAAAGTCGAATACCGCAACATTAATTTTGCCTACGCTTCTCAATCCGCCCTGGATCAAGGAGGACAAGGGGGAGTGCAGATTTTGCAAAATATGAGTTTGCTGGTGCTTCCCGGAGAAATGATCGCCCTTGTAGGCGCATCTGGTGCGGGGAAAACTACGCTAGTAAATTTGCTACCGAGATTCTACGATCCGCAAGCCGGACAAATTTTAATTGACGGTATTGATATTCAAGATGTCACCTTAAATACTCTACGCAAGCAAATCGGAATTGTACCGCAGGAAACGATTTTATTTTCGGGTACAATTGCTCAAAATATCGCTTTCGGTCAATCTTATTATGAACTAAAAGATGTGCAGAAAGCTGCGGAAATTGCTAACGCCCATCAATTCATTACTGAGTTTCCCGACGGCTATCAAACTTGGGTAGGAGAAAGGGGCGTCAATTTATCTGGCGGACAAAAACAAAGAATTGCGATCGCCCGTGCGGTGCTGCTCGCTCCCAGAATTCTGATTTTGGATGAAGCGACATCGGCGCTGGATTCGGAATCGGAAGGTTTAGTGCAAGAAGCGCTGGAAAGATTGATGCGCGATCGCACCGTGTTTATCATAGCCCATCGGTTGACTACTGTCCGCAGAGCCGATCGTATTTTAGTGCTCGAAAAAGGTCGAATCGTCGAATCGGGGACGCACGAGGAATTACTCGAAAAAGGATCTCGCTACGCAAGCTACTGCGCTCAACAGTTTAGTTGATAGAGTTGATAAGACAGGGCGGTTGAAACCACTTCTATACAGAAACTCACGCGCCTCCGCGGGTTGAAGAATTGGCAATTAAATTACGTTATTATCTTGATTCCGCGGAGGCGGAATTTGTTTATGTAGAAGCGGTTTCAACCGCCGTATTATCTTGATTCCGCGGAGGCGGAATTTGTTTATGTAGAAGCGGTTTCAACCGCCGTATTATCTTGATTCCGCGGAGGCGGAATTTGTTTATGTAGAAGCGGTTTCAACCGCCGTATTATCTTGATTCCGCGGAGGCGGAATTTGTTTATGTAGAAGCGGTTTCAACCGCCGTATTATCTTGATTCCGCGGAGGCGGAATTTGTTTATGTAGAAGCGGTTTCAACCGCCGTATTATCTTGATTCCGCGGAGGCGGAATTTGTTTATGTAGAAGCGGTTTCAACCGCCATCTGATCTTCATTCCGCGGAGGCGGAATTTGTTTGTATAGAATCGATTTTAACCGCCATCTTATCTTGTTAAAACCGAGAAATATACGTTAAAATATAGATAACTAACAAATAAAACTTCCTATCTATGAAAATACAATCATCAGTGCTAGTCCACCTCGGATTTGGTAAATATGTACGTTCCGATCGAGTAACAGCAGTAATCCCAATTGAAGAAGAACGCGGCCCGGGCCGGCGCACTTTTGTGCACGTAGACGGCGAAGTAGATCCGATCGTTGCTTCGCGCGCCGAAGATACAATTATTCGCGATTTAGTGCAGGAACCGCGCGAAATTACTCAAGCCCGCCAACAACAGGAAATACTCCAAGATTTGCTGGCAGATTTGAGTAATGTCAACGTCACCGTCCGCCGGATTAGCCGCGATGAAGGCGGACTTGATCTCGAACGTTTGGAGCGCCGGATTCGCCAAATCTTAGACGCTTAAAAATAAAAGACCGCCCGCGCGGTCTTTCTAATTCTGTCCAGAACTCACCGATACCTCAGAAACCCGGTTTCTTCCTAGATTTCTTGTTCCTGTTCGCAATTTTTTTGTATAAACTGGTACCAGCAATACAAAAGGTTTGTAGTGAGGACTTTAGTCCTTATGAAAGAGCGGACTAAAGTCCTCACTACAAACCTATTTTAGTACAGTCATTTGACCGGACATGATATCATGTGATTGTTGGTCTCGCAGAAAGCTTTAACTTAAAGGTTTCATGGTAACTTCAATATCCGCTAAACCTGTGAGTTTTTCCACGGGGACTTCTTCTTCAACTCGCGGTATGAAAATAGTTAAACCTCCCGGAATGCACTCAATAGAAAGCGGAGTCATGCCGACAATTTCCCCGTCTACCACGACTTTTTGAGCAGGATTGGCAGTAATTTTGACTTTTTTGGCGCGCAAATAACCGATGTCATCGCGATCGGTAGCATTGCCACTCAAAGCTGTTTGCAAGAGGTGATAAGAAGCTGCGATCGCCCCAGCTTTATTTTGAGGCGCCACCAGCGTCACGTCCAGCAAGCCGTCATCGAAAATAATCCCCGCCGGGCCTTGCGCTAAAATGGATGTAGGCGGCGCTGCATTTGCCACTGTCACCGCCACAGCAGTAACGGTGATAATTTTATCTTCAGTTTCGATTTCGGCTTCAAATCTCTCTAAATTGTTTAACTGTTTGATTCCCGAGAGAATGTAAGCCAGCATTCCCCAGCGATTCTTCATTTCGCGATCGGCTAATTCGACAGTTTCCGCCTCAAAACCCACGCCAGCCAACAAAACCATCGGCATTTTACCGTTGCACATCCCCGCATCCACCACCCGCGTCAACCCTCCCAAAATAGTTTCGCAAGCGGTTTCAATTGTATTGGGAATATCCAAAGCATTAGCAAAAGCATTCGCAGTTCCCCGCGAAATAATTCCTAAAGGGATATTTGTACCGACAATCGCCCCTGCAACAGCAGATAATGTGCCGTCCCCCCCCGAAGCAATAATTTCCGAAACTCCTCTAGCAACTGCTTCGTGGGCGAGTCTATCGGCGTCTATTTCTGGCGTTGTCAGCCGAATATCTAAGTCAATAAACGGCTCTAAAAGTTCTTGAATTGTCGCTAAGTCTTGGTCGGGGTCGCTGTTGCCGGCGACGGGATTAAAGATTAGGCAGGCTGAACGTTTCATAATTGGTAATGGGTAAGGGGTATATGTCTGGCAAACTGAAACAGGTTCGTAGTGAGGACTTTAGTCGTTCTAAAACAGAGGACTGAAGTCCTCACTACGAACCTAGAACTAAACAGGTTCGTAGTGAGGACTTTAGTCGTTCTAAAACAGAGGACTGAAGTCCTCACTACGAACCTAGAACTAAACAGGTTCGTAGTGAGGACTTTAGTCGTTCTAAAACAGAGGACTGAAGTCCTCACTACGAACCTAGAACTAAACAGGTTCGTAGTGAGGACTTTAGTCGTTCTAAAACAGAGGACTGAAGTCCTCACTACGAACCTAGAACTAAACAGGTTCGTAGTGAGGACTTTAGTCGTTCTAAAACAGAGGACTGAAGTCCTCACTACGAACCTAGAACTAAACAGGTTCGTAGTGAGGACTTTAGTCGTTCTAAAACAGAGGACTGAAGTCCTCACTACGAACCTAGAACTAAACAGGTTCGTAGTGAGGACTTTAGTCGTTCTAAAACAGAGGACTGAAGTCCTCACTACGAACCTAGAACTAAGCAGGTTCGTAGTGAGGACTTTAGTCGTTCTAAAACAGAGGACTGAAGTCCTCACTACGAACCTAGAAATGAAGTTAAATCACAAAGGGTTCGATCGCGATTTCCTGCCATTTCCCCTCAAATCGTTCGACAACCAAAGGTCTGACTTTGAACTTCGGGGGAGTCCCGTCAAGAACATCAATCCGCAAACACGAATAAGGGCGGCGTTTGTGGGAACCTTCGCCGCTACGCCCCACAAATAGCAAAGATTCTGCTATCTGGCGGCTGGCTGTGGAGGAACCCGACTCCTGCGCCAACCGATAAGCTTCCGGGCTAGACGGTTCCTGCAAGATCGGCCCTTCCGGGCGCTGGCGCCGCAGACTGTGCCCGCTTCCCCCGCAGACAATCCAATTAATCCCCGAGTCACCGTGTCCCGTATCCCCTGTGCGTAGGTATTCCAAACAGTGGGCGTGGCCTGTGAGCACCAAATCTACAAGCGATCGCCCCCGCGCCACTTCCCCAACTGCATCGCCCACCGCGTCGAGTACCTCCCGCAACCGCAACCGCACGGCCAAAGTTTGAGCTTGATTCCACTTGGTCGCCTCGGTGACGTAGGGGGGATGGTGGAAGTACATAACCCGCCCTCGCACCCCTGTATCGCGCCAAGATGCAATCAATCTTTGTTTGAGCCATTCGAGTTGTTCCACGTCTGTGGAGGCAGATCTGTCGGGCGACAGTTGTTTGTCAATATCCATTAGCATTTCGTCAACTTGGGCTAATTTTGCCGTTAAGTCGTCTAGCTGTTCGGCTTCTTCGGGAATTTCCGGGTTTAGCCGATCGCACATTTCGAGCATTTCCAATTTTTCTTGTTCCAACTTTTGCCGATCGAGTTCCAAATTTTGGCGCTGAATGTCGCCCTGTTTGGTTTTCGGGATCGGCAACGGTTCGTTAAAGGTATTGGAGTCGAGGGCGAAGAAGTCGATACCTCCGCTGCGAAACGTGTAATAGCGGTTGGGTAAGCGGGTAAAGCGTCCGGGTTGGTAGCGGATGCAGCGGCCTGTGCTGGTGCTGGCGGTGTAGTGGGCGTCTAGGTGGCGATCGAGTTCTCCCGGTAACTTGTGAGCTTTGAGATAGTCCAGAAACGCTTTAGCATACGCATTGCCGATTTGTGAACCGTGCCAGCCCACATCGAGATCCAACTTGGAACCCAACAGCTTTCGCAGCGGCAAAGCTGTCGCTGAGAGGATGCCGTAGAGTACGGGTAAGTCGTAGTAGTCGTGGTTTCCCGGTACTGGTAAAAACGGAAAGTTGAACACCATGCGATCGTAAGCAATCCGAGATGGTTGCTCGCCGCCGACGATAAATTCTCGGTAGGGGCGAATAAAGTTTTGCAAGTAATATTCGCTGGAACCCACCAGATAAACTACATCGCCCGTATGCAGCGCGAAACGGCAACTTTGGCGTTCCGAGAGCATCTGTTCGGCAACCTGCCGCTGGGGGTTGTGGCCGCGGTGGTTGCCCGTGCCGCTGTCGCCTGCTACTAAAAATGAAAACTCCGGAGTGTCGGGGGTTCGATCGTCCAAAATCATCCGAGTTTGGTCGATTCCCCGATCGGCGATCGACTTTTCTTGCCATCGCACCCGCTCGTTCATTTTGCGGATTTTCACTATTATTCGCGGATCGGACACGAATTTCACGCCACCCAGTCTCCCAAATTGCTCAGTTCCTAGTTCATCTTGCAGCGATCGAGCGAGTTTTTACCTCTGTCTAAAAGCTGAACATCGTTCCGGGCTGGGGCGTGCGGGCTACAACCAGGTTTCTGCTTGCCGTGGATTGTCGATCGAGATTGAGAAAAACCGGATTTTTTTGAGATTTAGCGATCGGGCTGTTGTCAACTAACATCAGTTAAAAAATGCAACTTTAGACTTGCGATCCAATTCCCAATTCCCAATTCCCTAATCTAAAATCTAAAATCTAAAATCTAAAATCTAAAATCCTAAATTGTCTCCTTGGTCAAATCTAATGTTATTGATGATACAGAACCTCCTAGTTCTGGGAATCGCCGCAAATTTTGAATTTTTAATTCTCTTCTTTCTATCGCTCTCTCGCTCTCTGGCTCGCTCTCTCTCTCTTGCCCTCTGGCTTTTACCCCCCTACTGGACTTTTGACAAAAACCTGTTTTGAGTCAGGAGCGATGGCACGATCGCAGCGCGTTTTGATACCATTCAATCAAGCCCAAGACAATCAGGGAATGTACTGGAGGTGCGTAAATGGAGCTTTTCGGAGAACAAAAACGGTGTCTGGATGGTTTGGTAGGGTCGATCGAGCAATTGGGAGGTCGAGCAGATATTCCCAAGCTGGAGCAGATAGCCGAGTTAATCATTCAAACGATGAGAGGGCCTTGGCGCTACTTTCACACGTCGGAACACATTTTTGAGGTTGGCGGGTCAGTCGATCCGATCGAGGTGCTGGCTGCGATGTTTCACGACCTCGTGTACGTCCAAGTCGATCAGGGTGTGAGTTTCAATATTAGTAGCGCCCTTTGTCCTTTTGTCAAAGAAGTGCGATCGCAGTTAGTGATTAGAGATGAAAGCGAACTGCCCGACGATGCCATGTATCACCTGGTGGCCTGTGTCTTTGGGTTTGTTCCCGGCAAGATTCTCTCTCCGTTTGCCGGCCAAAACGAATTTTTGAGTGCCGTGATTGCTGGCAAATGTTTGGAGCCTTTTTTGCCAGCCAGTAAAATAGCCGAAATTGCCGCTTGCATCGAAGCTACGATTCCTTTTCGCCCCCCTTCGGCCAGCGGTTTAAGTGCGATCGAACTTTTGCACCAGCGCTTGGTAGCTGTAAATCGCGATTTTGATTTCGGATGGACTGACGCCCAAACCGCAGAAATTGTCAAGCGTTCTGTCAGGTTAGCAAATCGGGATGTAGAGAATTTTGCCTCTCCCAATTCCTCTAATTTCTTAGACAATACCTGGAACTTGATGCCAGAAACCAACCACGAATTGAGCAATGTCAATTCCTATACCGTGGGCGGATATCGCAAATCTCTGCAAAAAATGGAAGGATTTTTAAACTTCCTCAAACCCGAACTGGTTTTTCAGCAATTCATGCAAGAGCCGGACGATGAAACCTACGCTCACATGATTGCCCAAACCAGGAAAAATATCGCAGTTGCTAAACTATATTTGGGTATCAAACTAATTACCATCGCCATTTTAGAAGCTCTTTCCTACCGTTTAGGGCGCGATATTCCGCTGTCAACCATGATGGGAGAATTACGCACCCCAGGATTTAAAACATCGGTTTTGGAAGATTACTTGCCCAACAGACAAATCGCTTACCCCTTAGAAAGTCAGTTAGAAAAAGAGGTTTTAGACTTGTTGGCAATAGGACGCAATCAAGAATCCCCCTATGATATTAAAAACTCCCCCGTCGCTACATTTATTATCAAATCTATCGGCTTTGCGGAAACCGAAAACTTTTTGAAGAAAGCTCAAGAGTTTTTTGCAGGTCACATTTCGTCGGAAGAGTTTCTGTCTTACTGCGCTCCCGATGTCATTGAGACCATTTCCTCCGGGGTGATGAAACTGTTTGACAGCAGGAAGACGGCTTTAGGCACAGTTAAGTTAGCTCACCAAACTGTGTCTTAGCATATGTTTGCCAAATAACGAGTTACGCAAAGCCTAGTTTTGTAGGTGCGCTCCTGCTGTGCACCTTAGCGCTATAATCCCCGCTTAAAAACTATTTTTGCGTAAGTCCTGATTCATAAAAAGAGGACTAAAGTCCTCACTACAAACAAGGTCGAGTGCCGGAAATTAACCCAACACCAGCACTACTGGTAAGACCAATATTTTACTCTTTTCTTTCAATAATAATCGTCATGTGAGCGACTAATGCACCGATCGCTCCTACTGCTGCAATCACTGGAAACAAAGCCGCACTAATGACTCCGCCGACTACTCCCACCGTCAGAGGAACTTCTACCAAAATCCGTCCCTCTTCATTTTTGATAATCAGGCGGCGGATATTGCTTTCGTGAATCAGCTCTTTAACTTTAGCAACTAAATCGTCGCCGTTAATCTTCAACTCTTCGACGCTAACTTTGTCCTGAGTATACACAGGGGTTTCTAAAGGAGTCGCATCAAATTTAACTTCAGTAACTTTTTGAGCAGAAACTTTGGCAGCTACAGGTATTGATTCGAGTTCTCTTGTCCCGACTGGTTCTTGCAGGCGCTCTGTAGGTGTGTCCATTTTTTGTTCTCCTTTTCCGTAAAAGTATTTTTGTATAGAATTCTTTAAAAAGATAACACGCAATTTTTTATCTATCAATCATACTTTTGGGTGATATTGCTCCTACTGCTGTCGTGATTTTCTCTCTGGGAGCATATCTTTTCTGTAAAAAGCATTATTTTTCGCTTTGCGAGCACTTCAAGAGTTCGCAAGTCTTACATAGCAGCTCGCTCTTCGAGGACGCTCAAAAGTTGTAAAAGATACTTTTTGGGAGTTCAGATGCTCACCTTGATGCTCCTGACGGCACGACTAATTACCAATGACAGTTGACAGTTGACAGTTAACAGTTGACAGTTAACAGTTGACAGTTGACAGTTGACAGTTGACAGTTGACAGTTGACAGTTAACAGTTGACAGTTGACCACCCTTCGGCTTCGCGAGATGACAAATGACCAATGACCAATGACCAATGACCAATGACCAATGACCAATGACAAAAAAGAGATACTCCCCTCTCCTTGTGCCAATACGCTAACTGTCTACCTCTGAGCCTCCCGCCGCCGCCCCACGAAAAAATCTTCGATCGATACAGCCACAGGATTAGAGGTACTTTCACAGCTTTGGATATTCAGGCTCAGCAGATGTACAGGTTGAAATACTGACATTGTACTGAAAGTACGATCGCCCTGCCGTTTATAGAGTTAACACATATAGTTCGGCAAACCGCACATGGAAACCGTCGCTTGCTTCTCTCCAATGTCATTTCAATTTAGCTCAGTGCGATCGCCCAACAAAACCCGGCCGCCTGAGGTTCCTCCCACCAACATCTTAGAGTTTTTAATGAGAATTGCCTAAAATAAAGGGGCAGGAGAAGTAATTATGATTAAAATATTATCAGATCCAAAGCAACTTCCTCAAAGAGAAGTTGAAGCTGGCAACAAGTCCGATAAAATAGAGTTATTTTCTTCTGCCCCTTTATTATCAGTGTGCGATTTGACAGCGACAGAATTTGAATATCAAGTCGGCGGCAGTTTGGAACCCAATGCTCCTACCTACGTCACCAGAGCAGCAGACAGCCAACTTTACGACTCATTAAAAGCAGGAGAATTTTGCTACGTGCTCACATCCCGACAAATGGGAAAATCTAGTCTGCGGGTGCAAACAGCGCGCCGCTTGCAAGCAGAAAACATTGCCTGCGGGATTGTTGACATCACGGGAATTGGTACGGCCCAAATAACTCCGGTGCAGTGGTATGCGGGCTTTACAGCGACTCTCGCCAACAGCTTTAAAATTAAAATAAATTTCAAGACTTGGTGGCGCGAGCGAGAACACTTGCCACCAGTCGTCAGATTAAATGAATTTGTCGAACAAGTATTGCTGCCGGGGAGCGATCGGCATATCGTGATTTTTATCGACGAAATTGACAGCATTCTCTCGCTCAACTTCTCCAGCGACGACTTTTTTGCCTGGGTACGTGGCTGCTACAACAAACGCGTCGAAAATCCCGAGTACAACCGCCTGACTTTTGCCTTATTTGGCGTCGCAACTCCTCAAGATTTGATTTCTGACAAAACCAGAACTCCGTTTAATATCGGCCGCGCCATTGAACTCAAAGGATTCGATCTAACTGAAGCCACGCCTTTAGTCAGAGGATGGTCAGAAAAAATAGACAATTCCCAAGAAATGCTCAAACAAATCTTAGCATGGACGGGAGGACAGCCATTTCTAACTCAAAAGCTTTGTCAATTAACTGCTCAGAAGTTAGAAGCACAAACCAGCAGCGAGGGTAACAGCTCGGTCAACTGTCAATTATTTATTGCCGAATTAGTGCAGTCAAGCACAGTCGAAAACTGGGAATTTCAAGACGAACCGGAACATCTCAAGACAATTCGCGATCGCCTCCTGAGAAATCCCCAGCGCACAGGCCGTTTGCTCGGAATCTACCAACAAATTTTAGCCGAGTTTACTCTAACCAACGACAACGAACAACCAGCAGCAGAGTTGAAAATTGACAATGATTTATCTAAACAGAGTTCCGAAAAAATGGAACTTTTGCTCTCAGGTTTAATTGTCACAGATGGAGGGCGACTCAGAGTTTACAACCAAATTTATGCAGCGGTTTTTAACCGAGAATGGATACAGCAAGAGTTAGCAAAGCTCCAGCCTTACTCCGAGTCGATCTGCGCTTGGTTCGCCTCCAACCACACCGACAGTTCCCGCTTGCTGCAAGGCAGAGCTCTCGCAGAAGCGTTAAGCTGGGCGGCAGACAAAAGTTTGAGCGATCGCGATTATCAATTCCTCTGGGCCAGCCAAGAACTAGAAAATCGGGAAGTTCAAAGAGCTTTGGAACTAGAAAAAGCAGCTTCACAAATATTAACCGAAGCAAATTTAGTCTTGACTAAAGCTCAGCATAAAGCCAAGCGAACAGTTCAATGGAGTTTGTTCGGGCTCGCTGCAATTTCTGCAATTTCTGCCAGCGTCGCTATCCACGCAGAGCGAGCTACCACCCGCGCTCAAAATCAAAAAAAACAAGCAATAATTACTCAAATTGAAGCCCTAAATTCCACTGCCACTATTTCCTTAAGCTACGACGAGCTAGGAGCGTTAATCGCAGCCATCAGCGCCACAAAAAAATTACAAGAAATAGATATTTCCCCAGCCCTAAAAGCACAGACAGTAAATATATTGCACCAAACACTGAATTCAGTACGAGAACGCAATCGTTTCGCTAACGTGCATACGGCTAACTTCAGCCCGGACGGCAAGTTAATTGTGACTGCTGACGACAAATTTATTGTTAAAGTTTTTCAACCTAACGGTAAATTAGTCTTGAGTTTGCCGGGACACAGCAAATCAGTTACAGAGGTTGTTTTTAGTCCGGACAGTCAGTTAATTGCTTCTACAAGTTTTGACAACACTGTCATAATTTGGCACCGCGACGGAACTTTACATAAAATATTACAAGGACATCGAGATTTAGTTTGGAGCGCGAGTTTTAGCCCTGGTTCTCAATTAATTGCTACGGGCAGTTCGGATAAAACTATTAAGATTTGGAGTGCAGGCGGTGTTTTGCTGCAAACTTTAACAGGACATACTAGACCAGTGACATCAGTCAGGTTCAGTCCTGACGGCAATCTGTTGGCTTCTACGAGTCAAGATCGAACTGTGAAACTTTGGAAACGCACTGTCCAAGCACAGTTTCGACTTGAGAAAACTCTTTTGGGACACCGAGATGAAGTCTGGGGCTGCAATTTTTCGCCAGATGGCGAGATGATTGCCTCAGCGAGTCACGATTGGACGGTGAAACTTTGGAGCCGTGGCGGCAAGTTGCTCAAAACTCTCGACGATTCTACAGCAGGTGTGGGCAGTGTTAGTTGGAGTGCCAACAGCAAGATGCTGGCAGGGGGCAGCACGGATGGCAAGGTGAGGTTGTGGCGGGCTGACGGTACTTTGCTGCAAACTTTAAAGGGACATCAAGCCGATGTGTGGAGCGTGAGTTTTAGTCCCGATCGCACAACTTTAGCATCTGCCGGCAAAGATGCGTCGGTGAAGCTTTGGAGTCTCGATCCTGCTAAAGTAGAATCTGCCGAACTTGACAAATTGGTCGCGGCCGGCTGTCGCTGGCTCGGAGACTACCTGCAATACAATCCGCGTGTTGAGAGCGATCGGCATTTGTGCCAAACCACTGACAATTGACATTTTTTGCCAAGTCCCCGACACCGATTTTGCTTGAATTCTCAAACCGGGCGATCGGCTCCAGATTTGTCGCTACTCTTGTCTGATTGTCTTATAATTTTACGTAAGGGGTAATAGCAAATGTACTGGCGCAGAACCCAGATTTCTATGAATCTGAACAAAATTAATGTTATCAAACATGAAAGGTATTCATGACTGCTATATTCAGATTAGTAGAATTTTGGATACATAAAATTTACCAAATACTCAGATTTCCCAGAGGTGTCTGCTGTTAAATCAATCTAACCTGCAAGATAATTGCGGGCGATTCCAGCACTATTCAAGGAAAAACAACTGCTTAATTAACGGCATTAGCTAGAGCAAAGCGGAGTTGATAGCTAAGCTATAAAAAAGTCAAAACTGCTGGCAAAAGAGTATGCAAGACTCCAGCAACCAACCGCAACTGCCAATTACCAAAGGAGGGAGCAGTGTATGAAACTGATGGGTTGAGTCCCCTGACATCGCCGCTTGGTTTGCGATCGACTCTAGAGGAATTAACCCTGTACAACTTTCTCCTAGAGTCAGACTGTCTGGGTGGCGAAGTTTCTAAAATTTTCCAGACTCATCCTTTACTTCCCGGCATCATCATTACCGAGAAAGGAAAGTTTATTGGGATGATTTCGCGGCGGCGTTTTTTTGAATACATGAGCCGTCCCTACAGCTTGGAGTTATTTTCTCAACAGCCTTTGTTGGTACTCTACCGCTTTACTCAAACTGATATATTAGTTCTCGATCGCAAAACCTCAATTATGACGGCAGTGCGGCAGTCTCTGGAGCGATCGCCAGAACTAATCCACGAACCAATTGTGGTAGAAATCGAGCCGGAGAATTACCAACTTTTAGACGTTCACCAACTGCTGCTTTCTCAGTTGCAGATTCACGAGTTAGCAACCGTGGCGATGCGGGAATCCCAAGCACAATTGAGGCATCAAGCCCAAGAACTAGAACTTGCCCTGCTGGAACTTCAGCGCACTCAAACCCAACTCATTCAAACAGAGAAAATGTCTTCTTTGGGGCAGTTAGTAGCAGGCGTAGCTCACGAAATAAACAATCCGATCGGCTTTATCTACAGCAATTTACACCACGCTAAAGCCTATACGGAAGGTTTAATGCGGATGCTTTCTCTTTACCAGCAGCACAGTCCCGCATCTATCCCAGCAATTGAAGCTGAATCAGAAAAAATCGAACTCGATTATTTGCTGGAAGATTTGCCAAAAGTGTTACATTCCATGGAGCAAGGTGCAGAAAGGGTGCGCGACATCGTTTTATCGCTGCGGAACTTTTGCAGGTTAGACGAAGCCCAAATGAAGCAGGTCAACATTCACGACGGTATCAACAACACGATTATGCTTTTGCAAAGCCAGCTTAAAGGAAAACCGGGGCAGGAGGCGATCGCAATTCACAAAGAATACAGCGACTTGCCGCTGGTGCAGTGCTATCCCGGACAGCTAAATCAAGTGTTTATGAATATTTTAGTTAATGCCATTTACGCTCTTGTCGAGTGGAACAAAAATCATAATCTAGATGAAAAAAGCCTGAAAAAGTCGCAATCAGGCGAGCCAAAGCATTCCCCTACAAATACTGAGTCCTCTATTTCTAACTCTACCCATCTGACTCCTGCTATTCGCATTCGCACCGAGTTAATCGAGGGAAAAAAAGTAATAATTAGGATTTTTGATAACGGCCCGGGGATGACAGAAGATGTTCGGAAGCGCTTGTTTGACCCTTTTTTTACTACTAAGCCTGTCGGCCAAGGAACGGGTTTGGGACTGTCCATCAGCTATGAAATTGTGGTCAACCAACACCGCGGCGAATTGAAGTGCTTTTCTGCACCGGGACAAGGAACAGAATTTGCGATCGAGATTCCCCTTCAACAGTCTTCCCCAGCACAGCTTTTGCCTTGGTTTGCTTGAGCGAATCCGCAGGAAGTTCGGCAACGGATTAATTAACGGATTTAACGGATTTAAAAAATTATGACTTAAGCATCGGTGGCCAGAAACCGGGTTTTTTCACCCTGATATTTGATTGCATCCCGCAGATTCGCGAAAAAACCCGGTTTCTTAGGTTGGAGTGCATCCAAGGCTGAATAATAAAACTCGTCGGCTACTGCGAATTTTTGCAAACCCACTTCCACAAAGGATGACTCGGCCCCTGTTGGCGAATGCGGCGCACTTGTTTTTCCAAACGCTGTTTTTGCCCCTGTGGCAATCCTCGGACAATATTATTGCGACGGTGCCAAGTTAGGACGGCTAAAGTCATCCCCAAGCACAAAACCAAACCAAGACTCGGCCAGCGGTGAAAATACAAACCGTAGCGTACCGCCGCCAAAGTGAAATTTTCTAACCACAAATCGATTTCGCGACGCAAACTCCAAATGCTCAAAGAACCGACGCTAATCCACAGCAATATCACAGTTAACCAGCGGCCGTAAACTGTTAGTTTGTGAAGCCTTTGGACTTCAATTTGAAAATTTCGGTCGCTTTCATTAGTCATGAGTCATTAGTCATTGGTATGTAGGGTGCTTATGGCGCACCTTGCCGCTATCAGTAGCACGTCAAACCATTTTTTTGCCTGAGTCCTGAGTCAGTTAACAATTAACACCAGTCAGCAGCTTGACAACTAATGACTGATGACAATGACAATTAAACTTCTTCTGATGGGTTGATTCCTTCTGTGGGGATGGCGATGGAGTTGCCCGTGCGACTGCGCCACCAAGCTAGCAGAGTGCTAGCAATAAAAATACTTGAATACGCACCGGCAATAAAGCCGACAATCAATGCTAAAGCAAAATACTTGAGGGTTTCGCCGCCAAACAAAAAGATGGAAAACAAGGTCAGCAACGTGGTAAAAGTTGTGTTAATTGACCTTCCCAGCGTCTGCATGACAGCATCATCGACAATTTGATCGATCGACTGTCCGGGATTTAGCTTGATTACTTCTCGCACGCGATCGTAAATTACCACTGTATCGTTAACAGAAAAACCGATAATTGTCAAGAGCGCCACCACAAATAAACTGTCAACTTCCACTCCTATAACTAAACCCAACATTGAGAAAATGCCCAGCGTAATTAAGACATCGTGAAACAGAGCAACAAAAGCAAAAAAGGCATAATCTAACTGAAACCGGAAGGTCAGATAAATAGTAATACCAGCAAAAGACAGGAACAAAGCCAGCAAACCAGAAGTAAACAACTGTTTGCCGAGGGTCGGCCCAACCGTATCAATTTGAATAGATTGAGGAGCAAAAGCACCTATTTTTTCGCTCAAAGCTGTTTGCAACTTAGTCCGCTGTTCCACATCCAAAGTTTTCGTGCGGAGCGACAAACCGCGCTGTTCTTTGCCGATAACTTGAATGCTGCTACCAGCCAAACCTTGGGTATCGAGAATTTGGCGGACAGTGGAAATATCGATGGGTTTACAATTTTCCGGTTTCGTGCAGTCGAGTTCAAATTGCAAGCGAGTGCCGCCGATAAAGTCCAAACTGGGGCGCAGCGGTGCGCGGATGTCGGGACGAGTCCAAGAAATCGCCATCGACACTATACCTGCAAGGATGATAGCGGCGGAAATACTCCACCAGATCGATCGCTGTTTGATAACACTGAATTGCATAATTTCGCGGGAATTGGGAATTGGGAATTGGGAATTGGGAATTGAGAATTGGGCATTGGGCATTGGGCATTGGGAATTGGGAATTGGGCATTGAGAATTGGGCATTGGGCATTGGGCATTGAAAATTGGGCATTAATTTACAAATAATTTTTAGCTATTGGTACTTTACAACCATTACCAATTACCAATTACCAATTACCAATTACCAATTACCTATTACCAATTACCAATTACCTATTAGCTATTGGCAGTTTTCGACAAACCGGGACAAAACCACGCGGGTTTACGCAATCCGGGAAAGCCCAACACTACCAAAAGAAGAGTGCGGCTGCAAGTAATCGCCGTAAACATACTGACTGCGACGCCCAAGGCTAGGGTTACAGCGAAGCCTTTGACTAAACCAGCACCCAACCAGAACAAAGCTGCACAAGCAATTAGCGTAGTTACGTTGCCGTCTAAAATGCTGGAAAAAGCGCGGTAAAAACCCGATTCGACCGATCGATAAAGCGTCTTCCCTGCCCGCAACTCTTCCCGCGTGCGCTCAAAAATCAGCACGTTAGCATCCACAGCCATACCGATGCTGAGGACAAAACCAGCAATTCCCGGCAGGGTTAAAGTTACTCCCAACAGCACGAAAGCGGCCCAAGTTAACAGAGCATAAATTAACAGAGCAATATTGGCAATTACGCCGGGGAGTCGATAGTACGCCACCATGAAAATCAAGACTAAAACCAAGCCGCCGATACCTGCATAGATACTGCTTTGAATGCTGTCTCTACCCAAACTAGCGCCGACAGTGCGGTTTTCAACAATTTCTACCGGCACTGGTAAAGCACCACCGCGCAATTGTACAGCCAAGTCATTAGCTTTTTGTGCTGTAAAGTTGCCCGAAATTTCGACATTACCGCCTGTGATACCAGTGGCTTTGTACTGATCGCTCACAGTCGCAGCGCTGATCAATTCGTTATCTACAAAAATACCTAGAGTGAGCTGCGTACCAGCAATGGTTTTAGTCAGATCGGCAAATTTTTGGGCGCCCTCGGTATCGAAGCGTAGGGCTACAGCATAGGTGTTTCCTAAGGAATTGGATGTGGCAAAAGCATCTTTGAGGTTTTTGCCGGTAATTTCGGTACGTTGGTAAAGGTTAGCGGTGAGTTGTTTAATTTCCTGATTCTTTTTGTCGATCGCAGTTTGGTTCTCGGCGATGGCTTTAGCATCTGCTTTTACCTGCAAGTCTTGCTGCTTGCGTAGTAGTCCAGCAAGTTCCTCCTGTCTGACGTTCAAAAAAGCTCTTTCTTGCGGTATTTCGCGCCGAAAATCTAGCTGTGCGGTACCGCCGAGCACCCGTTCCGCTTGTTGCGGATCGCTTACCCCTGGCAACTGAACCAAAATTTGATCGTTCCCTACCGTTTGTACAAGTGCTTCAGAGACTCCCAAACCATTAACTCGGTTTTCGATAATTCGCCGCACTGCTTCTAGATCCCGCTCTTCAATTTTCGGGATATCTTTGGTAGTTTTGACCTGAATCGTGAGTTGTGACCCTCCTTGCAAGTCTAATCCCAGCCGCGTCGGAATTGTTACTATCACAGTAATCGCGGCGATGACTAAAACAAAAATTAGGGCTAATATTGAACGTTGTTTTTGCATACTTAATTATTGGTAATTGGTAATTGGTAATTGGTAATTGGTAATTTGTGATTGGTGATTGGTGATTGGTAATTGGTGATTAATTATTAGTTATTAGGGTGCATCTCAGTTTTGCAAAAGGATGTTTCTTTACAGTGCGAGCGTCCCCGCTCGCGTGCTATATACAGCAAGCGAGCGGGGACGCTCGCACTGTATACAGCAAAACTGAGATGCACCCAGTTATTAGTTCGTCCCGATCTTTTTTTCGGCTTTCTAACAACTAACAACTAACCACTAACAACTAACCACTAACAACTAACCACTAACCACTAACAACTGACTCTTTATACTCGCAAAGCTACCATTTTTTGGACAGCTTCGACTATTTGATTGGGCTGGACAATTGTCAGTCTTTCCAAATTGCCGTTGTATGGTGTGGGAATATCTTGTGAAGACAGGCGCAAAACTGGTGCGTCGAGCTCGTCAAAAAATCGATCGCAGATTGAGGCAATTAATTCGGCACCGATGCCTCCGGTTTTCATGCACTCCTCGACAATAATTACTTTGTGAGTTTTGCGAATTGATTCGCCGATGGTGTCCATGTCGAGGGGTTTGAGAGAAATCAGGTCGATTACTTCGGGATCGAAACCTTCTTTTACCAGTGCGGGCACGGCTTGCAGGACGTGGTGCCGCATCCGCGAATATGTCAAGATGGTGACATCTTTGCCCGATCGCACAATTTCCGCTTTATCTAACGGCACTAAATATTCTGTTTCTGGCAAATTTTCCTTAAGGTTGTACAGCAGAACGTGCTCGAAAAACAGTACCGGGTTATCGTCACGGATGGCTGATTTTAAGAGTCCTTTGGCGTTGTAGGGAGTCGAACAGGCGACTATTTTCAAGCCCGGTACTGCTTGGAAATATGCTTCTAACCGCTGAGAGTGTTCGGCGCCGAGTTGCCGGCCCACGCCGCCGGGGCCGCGAATTACCATCGGCATTTTGAAGTTGCCACCGGAGGTGTAGCGCAGCATTCCGGCGTTGTTGGAGATTTGGTTGAAGGCCAACAGCAAAAAGCCCATGTTCATGCCTTCGATGATCGGCCGCAATCCCGTCATTGCTGCGCCGACTGCCATACCTGTAAAGCTATTTTCGGCGATCGGGGTATCGAGCACTCGGAGCTCGCCATATTTTTCGTAGAGGTCTTTGGTGACTTTATAGGAACCACCGTATTGACCTACGTCTTCGCCGAGTACGAATACGGCTGAGTCGCGGGCCATTTCTTCATCTAACGCCTCGCGAAGGGCGTTGAACAATAGGGTTTCTGCCATAGGAGGTGAAGCAATGATTGCAGGAGGTCAGATTAGAATCTTAACCTTTTGGGGGTGTCGGTGAGGATGCGATCGAACATTTGACACTTAAGACTGGAGATTTTGCCAACACATATCATAATATTTGTATTATGTCAATCAATATTTAAGTTATGCAACCTTAGCTGTAGGGTGCGTCGCGATCGACAATCCCTCAAGAAAAATCGACAATTTAACAGCGACGCACCTGTGCTTACAACACTCGTGGAAACAAACCTATATAGAACCCATTTGAGATATATTCTGCGTAAATCTCAGAAACCGGGTTTCTAGGAGTATTTCTCGTCATCCAACCCAAAAACTCGTAGAAACCCGGTTTCTTGCCCCGGGCGTAAATCTCAGAAACCGGGTTAATCTCGGTATTTCTCGTCACCCAACCCAAAAACTCAAAGATGTCAAATGGGTTCTATAGAATCAATAATTGTTGCAAGACTTTTTCAAATTGGTATCAGGTGCGTCGCCATGAGATTGTCGATAGAATTTAGAGATCAATAATGGCGACGCACCCGCTCGATTACTTCCTTCTACTTATCAGTATCAGGTGCGTCGCCATGAGATTGTCGATAGAATTTAGAGATTAATAATGGCGACTTTCGGTCAGTTAGCGGCCAAAGCGAGAAATTATTTAGATGCTAAGGTATTGCGGGTTTGGATAGTAGATAGCAAGGCTAGAAGTATTACAGTTTTTTATCCCGATGCAGCACCGCAGACTTATCTGGGAGATACTTTATTAAAAGATCCACTTTTTCCTGGATTATAATTCAGTGCGGAACAGGTCTTTCTCATGGCAAAAATACCACCAAAGACGGCGGTTGAAACCGCGTCTACACAAACGAATTCCGCCGGACGCCGAATGAAGATCGGACGGCGGTTGAAACCGCGTCTACACAAACGAATTCCGCCGGACGCCGAATGAAGAAAGTAACGCATTTTTATGAGGTACTCTTCAACCCGCGGAGGCGGGTTTTGTTTGTGTAGCCGCGGTTTCAACCGCCCGGCTATTTATCATGAATAGTAAATTTTGTCAAGCTTCTGCATTTAGATTTCAGCAAAATGTTTTTGCAACAAATCGTGGATAAATCGATAACGCCGATCGCCCGTTTGTTGCAGCAACAGCCGATCGCCCGCAGCATCCAGAAAACGCTTGTAATCCCAAGGAATATAGCCGCTAGACCACAGCACGAGGCGCAATATCAAACTGTCAATCGCCGGAATTGGAGGTAACACAGCACTAATTACCGCCGCTATAGCACCCGCAATCAACCCCAAAACCGACCCGGAGACTAAGGTGACAATTCCTCCCAAAATCACCCAAATCAGCCCGCCAACTAGCTTAACTCCAAACTGATATTTCCGCTGCTGCTCGCCTGTTTGCAGCCAGCTAGACGGAATGCGATCGAGATAAAACTCTTGAATTCCTTGCTGTTCCATCCTTCTCGCCAACCATCCCAGCCAGTGGCGAATTTGTTCGGGGCGCAGTTCCTTATTTCTGGGATACTGCTTGACTTCCCCAGTCATTTGATGGCGAATGTAGGCAGTTAATAGATATTTGCGCTGTTCTTCTGGGGAAGTTATGCGCTTCCAAGATTCGATTAAAATGTCATCGTAAGCCAAAGCCATCATGCTCAATAACAATGGAGTTTTTGCCAATTTTAGCAAGTCCGGCTCCTTCTCTATGCTGTACCAAAGTTCGCGGCTTCTGGCTTCTAGCAAATAATTTTGAATCTGAGTTTCTGTCAGAGGTTTTAGTAAAACTGCTGCTTGCAGTTTAAATCTCGTTTGGCAGTTTTTGTAAGCTTCAAAACTACTGCAAGCTACTAAATGTTTTGGTTGAAATTCGCTTTGAAAAAACTGATTGATTGCTTGAATGCAGCTATCTTGGCGGTGGGTTTCTACTTCGTCCAAACCGTCGAGGAGAGGCAGCAATTTTTGTGCGGCGAGCATTTTTTTGCCGACAGCAGTCGAGATGCCGTATTTGAACTGAAGTTGAGCAATTAACCAATCTGCGATCGCCCCAGATTCTGCTTTCCACGATCCGAGTTCAAACAGCACTGGTATTGGTAAATTAGGATCTTGTTCGGCGCGGGAAACTAACACCAGAGCTAATTCTAGCAGCGTCGTGGTTTTGCCTGCACCCGTTGCTCCCAAAATGACTAATTTGCCGTTGGTGCGATCGAACACTTGAGAAATGCTAGCTTTGGCAGGAAGCCGAAAACTCGGACGGTTTCCTGCTTTCACTTCTACATCCCAACAGCGGCTAACACCGACAGGCTGGGAGTCTTGGCTGAGGTTAGCCAGTACAGCAGCGTGCAAGGATTGCGATCGGGCTGCTTGGGCTTCCTGCTTCACCTCCGAAAGCAGTCGATCGCGAGGCGGTTGTGATCTCAGAGAAATGAATCTTGACATTTTAGCTACTAAACTGCACCTCGCGCTGGACGCTTATCTTGCCAGATGCCCCGCGCAACTGGCGAGCGAGAAGATTACGATCTATACAGTTGTCAAGTATAGATGGAGTGAAATGATTGTGACAATTATCCAGGTTAAATTTTAGGAACTCATGCGGAAACCTCAACCCTGATTAAGTATTTTCACTAGAGAGGGAAGGGCGATCGCCCGGAGTTTTCGAGTAAAATCTTGATAAATCCGCCTAATTACGTATTTTTCCTTTAACTTGACTGGCATCGCGCCAACTGGAAAACAAAAATATCAGTATAAATACAGAGGGGGTTTTTATGTCATTTACTTCAACTCAAATCCTCATAGTCACCTTAGCAGGTCTAGCAACAGCCGTGGGAGTTGCTACTGCAACGATACAGTCGGGTGCGATGAAACAATCCGATCCCCCGGTTGTAGAGTCCCCAGCAGCAGCCAGCAACGAGATTTCACCCCTTCCGGCGAACAACCCCGAATCTGAACCAGCAGAACCCCTGCAAGTAGAACCCGAGGCTGTGGAATCTCCGAAATCTCAACCTCAGCCAGTCAAAAGCGCCACACTTCTACCTGCGCTAATCGCCGGAGTCACCCCGCAAAAAGTTGATCCAGTGGTGGTCACACCGCCCAATTCTGGCTGTAAAATCAATATGGCTGTAGTTAGCGATCCGAATCCACCGCTGAATGTGCGATCGCAGCCGATCGTCACCGACAGCAAAATAGTAGGAAAACTCCCAAATAATCGCTTTGTTTCCGTCATTGAAGAGCAAAACGGTTGGCTGCGAATTACCGAACCGCCCGGTTGGATTGCCAAAAATCGCACTGAAAGCAGTTGTTCTAAAGTCAACCAGAAGATTGATTTTTTACCGGGCGGAAATGAAGCAATAGTCAAAGGTCGAATTATCGGCGGTGGTAGCCACTCTTATAAGATTCATGCTGCTAAAAATCAAACAATGACTGTTAAGAATCGAAAAGATGTTTTCCCACTCATGCTGACTCCTAGTGGCAAACTTTTAGGAAATTCTTATCAAGGAAATGAAACTGAGTGGACTGGGAAAATACCAGTAACTGGAAATTACACATTTCAACTCGACTCAAATTTCCGCGGCTATGAATACGAATTTTATGTGCGAGTCCGATAAATACTGAGGTTTGTAGTGAGGACTTCAGTCCTTCTTAAAAGTTTGTAGTGAGGACTTCAGTCCTTCTTAAAAGTTCGTAGTAAAGTTCGTAGTGAGGACTTCAGTCCTTCTTAAAAGTTCGTAGTAAAGTTCGTAGTGAGGACTTCAGTCCTTCTTAAAAGTTCGTAGTAAGGACTTCAGTCCTTCTTAAAAGTTCGTAGTGAGGACTTCAGTCCTTCTTAAAAGTTCGTAGTGAGGACTTCAGTCCTTCTTCTGGTTTGTAGTAAGGACTTCAGTCCTGATTTAACAATTTTGGCGGACTAAAGTTCTCACTACGAACCTTGATTTTTGGCGGACTAAAGTTCTCACTACGAACCTTGATTTTTGGCGGACTAAAGTCCTCACTACGAACCTTGATTTTTGGCGGACTAAAGTCCTCACTACGAACCTTGATTTTTGGCGGACTAAAGTCCTCACTACGAACCTTGATTTTTGGCGGACTAAAGTCCTCATTACGAACCTTGATTTTTGGCGGACTAAAGTCCTCATTACGAACCTTGATTTTTGGCGGACTAAAGTCCTCATTACGAACCTTGATTTTTGGCGGACTAAAGTCCTCACTACGAACCTGTTTGCACTTAGCTAATCAAGGAATTTCCGAAAGCGACACATCTAAAATCGCAAACTTCTGCCAATCTTCCGAATCAAAGTGCCACCATTCTGTACTTATCCCAATAAATCCCTGTTTTTTCATCGCATCCTCAAGGGTTTGACGATTTTTCCGAGATTGGGCACTGCCACCGCTGTAATCTCTGTGAGCTTTTTTGGTAAAATCGTCATAAGGCGTTGGCATCTCTAATTCTTTGCCAGTGCGATCGACTAAAGTTAAATCTACAGCCGCACCGCGATTGTGCCGCGAACCCCTAGCAGGATTAGCAACGTAGTTCGGATCTGGCAAAAATTCCCACATTTGCTTAGTCACCGAAAAAGGCCTGTAGCAATCGTAAACTTTCAAACCCAAGCCGATTTTTTCCAAATCTGTTTGAACTAGCGCTAACTTTTGAGCAACAGAAGCTCTCAAAGCACATTTTGCGACTTTGTAAAGCTTTCGTTTCAAGAAATTGTTAGCAGTAGCGTAGCGGATATCGAGGCGAATGTTGGGATTTACCGTGCGAATGTCAACAAGTCGCGCCCAACTGGGAAGTTGACTCAGGCTCACAATTTCAGGTACTAATGGCTCTGTTTCTGCTTGGAAGATTTGCACTTTCGGCGGCTCCTTTGCGCTAACAGATGTTGGATAATATAGGCTGGTTGCAGATACTAATACCAATATAAACAAAATAAAATATTTTGCAAATTTACTTATTTTCATGGTTGTTTTAATTTAAGATTTTATAAGTTTTTTGGTATTTCATGTTTTTTTTGGGAGATTTTCGCGTTTTTCCGACAGTCCGACAGGGGTTTAAACCCCTGTCTCATAGCGAAAGTCCTCTAAAAGAGGACTAAAATATTTCTCTAGATTGATCTGAGATTTCGATTAATCTTATGAATCTTTCAGTCGGTTTCAACCGACTTTAGCTATGAGACGGGGGTTTAAACCCCCGGCGGACTCTGGGACAACTGCGAGAACTGAAGAACGCAAGAACGATAAATTACTTATCAAAAAATCACTTATCGAACTGATTTTTAATTGCTGTTAATTATCCTTAAATTCCCAAGCGCTGATAGATTAAATCTAAATGCCTTAATTGGTATTGCGGATCGAAACAATCATCAATTTCTTTGGTTGTCATGCGAGCAGTAACGCTCACATCTTTGGAAATTAAATCGTAGAAATTGCCACCCGTTTTGTTCCAAGCTTGGTGAGCGCAAGATTGAACAACTTTGTAGGCTTCTTCGCGGTTCATGCCTTTTTCTACTAAGGCTAGCATCACCCGCTGGCTGAAGATAACTCCGCCGTAAAGGTTCATGTTTCGTTTCATGTTTTCGGGATAGACTAGCAGGTGTTTTACTAAGTCTGTGGTTTCTACTAACATGAAGTGGGTAACAGTAGAACTGTCGGGCAAAATCATCCGTTCTACCGAACTGTGAGAGATGTCTCTTTCGTGCCAAAGCGCAACGTTTTCTAGGGCTGCGACGGCGTTGGCGCGGACAATTCTCGCCATTCCTGTGAGTCTTTCGGAGCGAATCGGGTTGCGTTTGTGGGGCATGGCGGATGAGCCTTTTTGCCCTTTGGAGAAGAATTCTTCGACTTCGAGCACGTCGGTGCGTTGGAGGTTGCGGATTTCTACGGCGAAACGCTCGATCGATGCGGCTAACAGTGCTAGGGTTTGGACGTATTCGGCGTGTCGATCGCGCGAAATGACTTGAGTGGACGCACAATCGGGTTCGAGTCCGAGATTTTGGCAGGCGATCGCCTCTATTCGCGGATCGATATTAGCATAGGTTCCGACTGCACCGGAGATTTTGCCGACTGCAATGGACGATCGCAAATTCACCAATCTTTCACGGCTGCGAAAGACTTCCGCCAACCATCCAGCTAGTTTAAAGCCAAAGGTGATCGGTTCGGCGTGAATTCCGTGCGATCGACCAACCATCACAGTATTGCGATGCTGTTGAGCCTGATAGCGAATAGCTTGACTCAAATCTTCGACACGTTGTAACAAGATATCGACACTAGCGACTAATTGCAGCGCCAAAGCGGTATCGAGCACATCGGAACTTGTTAAACCGAGGTGGATATAGCGTCCGGCATCGCCTACATATTCGTTGACATTTGTCAAGAAAGCGATCATGTCATGGCGGACTTCGGCTTCTATTTCGAGGACTCGTTTCGGGTCAAAATTAGCCTTAGCTTTGATTTCTTCGACTGCGGCGGCGGGGATGTAGCCGAGTTCGGCTTGAGCTTCGCAGACAGCGATTTCTACTTGCAGCCAGCTTTTGAGTTTGGCGGTTTCAGTCCAGATGTTGCCCATTTCGGGCAAGGTGTAGCGCTCTATCACGGTTTGGAGTTGGGGAATGCGATCTCACCATTGTACTGCTATGTGGCACTGGGGATAGGTCTGGTTGGTAAGGGCGATCGGATACAATAATTAAGTTCGCGATCGCACGGGTGGCCAGAAACCGGGTTTTTAACCACAATATTTGCTGAAAATCCTCAATCTTTGTTAAAAACCCGGTTTCTTTGTCGGCGAGTGTATCCAAGACTATAATTTCCACTCAAAACTTCAGAACCATGAAATATACAGTTGTTATCCAATGGTCAGAAGAAGATAAATGCTTTGTCGTATTTTTGCCAGAATTTGAGGAGGTAATGCAGCCAGTAACTCACGGAGATTCTTATGAAGAAGCTATCTACAATGCGCGAGAGGTAATAGAGTTACTAATCGAGAGTTGTCAAGCTGAAGGTAAACCATTACCAGCAACTAAGAAACTAGAACGATTATTTCAATCTACGCTACAATTCACTCATGCCTAAAAAGATCAGAGAATTAAAAAGCCTATTACTAAAAGCAGGGTTTACTTACCGACAGGGAAAGGGCAGTCACACTGTATGGGAACACCCTTTATTACCTGAAAAAATTACACTGTCAGGTAATGATGGCGATGATGCACCAAATTATCATGAAAAAAGAGTAATATCCGATTTGCAGAAGCTGAAGGAGATAGAAGAATGAATAGCCATTACAGTCTCATCATCGAGTGGTCAGAAGAAGATCGACTTTTTGTTGTCAGCTTGCCTGAGTTTACCGATGTCATGCAGCCTTGCACTCACGGACACACTTACGAGGAAGCAGCAAAACACGGACAAGAATTGCTAGAAACCTTGATTGAGCTATATCAAGAAGATGGCAAACCTCTACCAGAACCTCAGACTTTGGGAAAACGATTGCAGATTGCGTAAAGTTATTAATACCAAGAACGATCGATCCACAAAGCAAAATCTGCAACTGGATGTTGAGCCATCCGAAAAGTTAATCGGCTAAACTCTGAACCGGAACCACGCTGTAGAAAACTGATGTGGTCAGTGTCAAGCAGATATTTCATGCTTGTTCGTAACCTTCATCATTAGGTTTGTCAGCCTGACGAAACGCACGTCCATATTCTAGAGCTTCCAGAAAAGCCGATCGATCGGAGATTGAGCCAATAAGTTGATCTAGCCAGTTGCCAGAGAGGGAGTTGCTTTCTGATTTGCGTTTAAGGTTAGCAATTTCTTGCTCGATGATTGCTAAGCGACGTTCGAGAATTGCTTCATCTAGCATTATTTCCTCCTTAAAAAACTACCCAAGCGATCGGTCATCGGATCGCCTACTATTTCATTTTAACTGAGCGATCGCACCAATCGTTAGATAATGACATTTCAGAACTTATAAATGTTTGAAGCCTCCATCTAATCATCTAGCGTTTGATAGCACCAACTTGGACGGCGCAGGAGATTGAATGTATCCAGGTATCGAACTTGAGCGGACTGCTCTACTGTAGCAATCGCTTCATTCAATAAGCCTTGAGAGTTCTCTTTGTTCCACAAAGGATGAACAATAATCACCCTTTTATCGTCCACAACAAAACCAGGTAAAGCGCCGAACTGTTCCCCAGAACAACTAAACGAAGCACAAAATGTATCGCGCAGTTTAGTTGCTGTCTGTACCCAATTTTCTAAGTCTGGAGTAGAAAAATTCCCATCTAATCCGCATTGAAAATCACTGCTAGCCAATCCCCTCAGCAAGGAAAGCCCCAAACGCCAATCCAGCAAACCGTGATAGTTCATATTGCGATACTGTTGCAAACAATCGTAACAAGAAGAGTCGCATTTGCTGCGGTGTTCAGGAGACATAATTGCCTCAGCAAAGCTATTTTGAGAATTCAGAATTTTGTTTGTCAGAATGTCTTCCCAGTGCTGAGCTAGCCAATAAGTGAATCCAGAGCCATTGGCAAGCCGATCGCTAATTACAATTTCCCCTACTTTTTTATCCTCTAATTCAACCTGTCGCAAACCGCTGATGTCTAATTCTTCTGGATCGATATCTAATTCCTGTGCCGCTACAGCACGAACCATGAAAGCGGCTGAGTAGAAAGCAGCTTTGACAGCGGAACCGGATGCAATAGGATCGAGGCACCATCCATCTGGTACAGAAACGGGCTTAATTCGCAGTACGCCAGTGGTTTTTGGGGCAATTATGGCGATCGCCTCTAATTCTCCCTGCTTTTGGAACTTCCACTTATCATCTTTCTTATGAAATCGCTCATCAATCCACTGATCGGATAAGAGTTTGTCACCGCGTCCAAATGTGGCATTTCCGATTGCTCCCTTAAATAGCTGTCCTCGATTGTCATTGACGCGGAAAACGCGGCCCGACTTAGAGAAAGCTATCTGAGTATTCGTGTTATCTACTAAGTTAAAATCTTGAGGTTGTGCCTCAGCGACGCTACCTGCACCTGTAATTAACAAATCGTATTCATCTTTCGCGTCAGATCCAGGATTTATGCTGGTACGGAAAGCTAAAGGAACAGCCCACTGAAAAACTCGAAATCCCTGTTCCTCAGTGGCATCACATTTCGGACAGATTGTATCTTCAAACTTTGTCTTAGAGGTTGCCGTATGTTGGCAGCGCTGACACCTCAACATCCACTTGCGATCGCTCAGAGGTTTGCCAGCAGGAACTAACCCATGTTTACCGTCTGAAATTAACGGTGCTGTAAACCCGATCGCAGTATAAATTCGCTTGTCTTTAGTTTTTTCGGAACCGGGGGCAAATTCAGAGACAGCTAAATCTAAATCTCGATTGATAGTAGAAACTTTCTGTTTTCTAGACGGTTCGTGATGGTACAAGTCGCGCACTCTTGAAGGCATCCCGTACATCGGCATAATCCCGCCCTCCGCTAGGCGTTCTGCTAATCCATCTCCAGTCAATTCTAAGTTATTGGCGCACTCATTAATTTTATCAAACAAGTGCTGACGTGCATAGATTTCTAAGTTATCGCGATCGATACCTGCAACGCCGACTAGCAGAGAATTTATTACCTCAGTTACTTCGGCAGAATTTTTCAACCAATTACAAATTTGATCGCGCCGTTGTTCAGTATTCTGCCAATTTTTAACTGTGCCAAATTCACCATGACTGTCAGGCTTTTTTTCCACATCCCAGCAGTTGACACCAGCAGCAATAAATGCTCGTCTCAAACATTCTTTGGTTAGGAGGCGCTGGGTTATCTCAACCTGTGACATAGCAAGAAAAGGTACCGGCGGCGGATCGCCCGTAATTTTTTCAGGATGTCGGTAATAAAACTCATCGTGCGATCGACCGCGACAGAGAGTAAGTACAATAGCGAAAGGTTGGCCGCGACGCCCCCCGCGACCCGCACGCTGCTGGTAATTAAAGCGCATGGGAGGCATATTTGCCATCACAACAGCCATTAAACTGCCAATATCAATTCCCACCTCCATTGTGGTTGTGACGCTCAAAATATCGATCGTATCTACCTCTGGGATAAAATCTCTGTCTTGTTCGCCAAAATTCACGATGATGTTGCGGAAATGTCGCTGTCTTTCGGCCTGATCGTCGGTTTGCCCGGTCAACTCTTCGCAGTGTAACCGCAACGGTTGACGCTTATTTACAGCTTGGGTGGCGAAATAATTGCGATCGTACAAATCCGCACAAATTCTATTAGGTTCAGCCGGTAAAGGTGCCAAACAATTAGTACAAATACCTCCGGCGCGGTGCAGGTGATGGCGCTGACAAGATTCACATTGCCACACGGGGTCATCGGACACAGCAACTCGTACAGATAAATGTCGAGGATTAAGTTTAAAGTGGTGATGCTGACCGTATTTGCAAATGGCAGATTTCAATGCGGGCTTCAATTCCTGTTCTGAAATCCCGCAATTTTCGGCACACTTTTTAATATAATTTCGCAAGTTTGCTCGCGCATCACCCCAGTCTTTCCAGTCATTTAGCGGATACTCTTGAGGTTGTCTTGGATATCTATACAATTCACCTAAAATTCGCAAGCAGCCATCGCCAATGCTCTCAAATACTGAGGTTGAAAGCCCGCATTGAATAGCTAGTTGTTCTAATTGATTCGGGGGTGAATTTAGACGAATATAGCCCAGTCCAGATGCTTCAATCCCAAAATATAGACGACTAAACAGCGTGTCGCAGACCTCAGATTTTACTTTTTCTCGAAGTGTCGTGTCTCGCCTTGTTCGTGCTTCAGCGCACAAGTCTAGTTTCCACCCGGCGGTTGCAAAGTCAAATAATTTTGTCCAATGGTGGTACTTTCCCTCATAAGAAAAGTCTTGGTAAATAACATCATTACCGGCAGGGTTAACGCCTAACTTTATCAATCGCTCGATCAGGAGTCCGGGGTCTTCGGAATTCTCAATGCCTTCAAATAGCGCTCTGAGAGGAACTGTGCGGGTATTGCCTATTTTTTGAATTTCACTGAGTAGCTTCTGGGCAGTATTTATTCGATTTTGTAACGGTTCTAAATCTTCAGGATCGAGACCTTGTGGCAATAGCCTATTAGCATCTTTAATTGCTTTTTGTATCTGGTCAACAGCGTTTGGGTGATGCTGGGCAAATTCAATAGCTTCGCTACAGGTAGGCAGGTCGTGATCTTGGAGATTTTGAAGTAGAAGAGAACGGGCGATCGCCTCTTGTTTCAATTCATCAAAAATCGCCTCGCGCACTAAGTCACTATAGTGCGTCCTTTCAATTCCATTTGATATTGAAGCGGCATCCTCGCGACTGTCAGAAAACACTACTAATTTGCGGGATTCCGGGTCTTCTGGTAGCTGATAAAAAAGTTCTTTAGACAGAAGTTGACTTACTTTAGAAAAACCTGTTCTGAAGTCGCGAATGGAAGATTTTAGATATAGTTTTTTACTATAGTCAGCACCGCAGCAAGCACAAACTGAAGGCAAAGCTTTAACTTTTTCCTCATTTTCTGGTAGCAGGTTCGGTCGATAAAAAATATAACCTTTTACTGTCAAGTCATCAGATGAATCAGGGTTTCCCAAACGAACTATACCGCTGCGAGTATCTAGCGATGCCTTGTGCCATCGGCCTGACTCTGCTTTCTTAGACTGTCCCCAACCCTCTGAATATTCATCGATTTTTCTGGACGGCCAAAATATAGCAAATTCTTTGTAAGTCATCTGCTCAATAAATTGTCCAGATTTCCTGTCAGGAATTCCCTCAATATCTGGTTCTGTAGGCAAAAGTTCCCATCCGTCACTATTCTGCCTTGTCAGCCTGTTTCCCCCAAAAAACACAGTTCTGCACTGTTCGCAATAAAGGAGTTTTAAAACTCGGTACTCGTCGTAAAGTATGGGAGGATTTTCTACAAATAGTTTGCCAACTGGTCGATTTTTACTAATTTCACTTTCCTCACACCCGTGATTCGGTTTAGTGCAAGCCCAAAGCCCTTCAATATTCCTGAAAAACCAGTGCAGCCGGAAAGATGGCAAAGATTTTTCGTTAGATAAACCGCGAGTGGCTAGAAGTCCTTTTACTGCGAGTTTGAGGTTTTCATCTGGTAAGTCATCGCCGAAAATATTTTTAGCAAAATTCGCGATCGATACGGCGCGAATTTTGCCATCAACGTTACAACCCTCGACCATTCTAGCCCCAACCTGCGCGGTTTCAGATTCCACAATTTGGCTGCAATCATTGTATGCAGCAGTTTTATTCAAAGTTTCTGTATTGTTAATTTCTGGTGTTTCTGCCAAAGCGATAAACGGTTCGCTATCCAGAAATTTTTGACCTTCGATTGGTGGAATTTGTTCTAAATGACCCGGTATAATTTGCTCAGAATTCCATTCGGCACCAAAGAATTGATTCAGAAATTCTAAGCTTTTTGTATCGTCTGGTTCCAAAGATGCACTAGAGGCAAGAATCCGCAATTTTGGATGACCGGGATGCAGCCCTAAACGTTGCAGCAAAAGTCGCAACAAATAAGCTACTTCTGTCCCCGAAGTGCCGCGATACAAGTGCAATTCGTCAACAATTAAATGAAAGACGCTACCATCTTTGTTTAACCATTCCTTTGTTTTTTCAAAAATATCTTGCTCGATATCGCGCATCAGCATGATACTCAGCATAGAATAGTTGGTGATTAAGATATCTGGCGGGGCATCTTTCATATCCCAGCGACAGCGCATTTCTGCCCCATCTAAACGCGGGAAAAAGAACCTCACATCTCGCTCGCCAGTGCGATCGGCGTGTTCGCTAGCGCGATCGGCTGATAACTGCATCTGCTGTATTGCTTCCAGCAGCTCTTCTATTTTTTTGCCATTAGGTTTACGATTTTCTTTGTATTCATGCCCCGGTACGGGAGTAACGCCATTGTATCTCCCAAAGTAAAGTCTATTTCCATTTCTATTATTTTGAAACCACTCTCTAGCTTCATCGGAATCGAGGGCCCGGCGAAGTCGAGTTAGCTGGTCTTCAACTAAGGCATTCATGGGATATAAAATCAGGGCGCGAACGGCAGCATCCCGCTTTTCGTGACTCCTCTGAGGAACGCGATAAGACCTTTTAAAACTGCGATTTTTTGTTAGCCGTGGGTTACATTCGTCTTGCCAATCCTGATTTTTCCACCAGTCATTAAGATGAGGTAAATCTGGATTTGGAGCATTCCACGTTCTTGATTCTTTGGCAAGATAAGCAAACAAAGGCAACAGGAAAGATTCGGTTTTACCTGAGCCAGTACCAGCCGTTACTACAGCATTTTGACCCTCTAACGCCTGTCGCAGCATTTGGATTTGGTGGCTGTACAGTTCGTAATTGCCTACAAGTCCGCAAAAGGCAAGTTGTTTAAAGTCTTGAAGGGCAGTTTCATCCAATCCCGGTACATTTGAAATATCTAAATCATGGATGGTTTTACCTGATTTTTGATAGCTCGGCATCGGTTCTATCCAGGGTTCTTGATGGAATGCACCGGGTTGGCGCAGCAGTCTTTCCCGTTCTCGTTCAATTTCGGGGAATTGAGTTCCGAAAGCGGTTTTTATGTAAAGTAGAAAGTTGTCGCGGATTGTGTTAAAGGCGTTAATTGGGTCGTGCATAAATTACCTCACTATGTTATACTTAAAGATTGCTGCAATAGTGTCTGCCCTAATTTAGCGGCGGTCATTTCTGCTATTTGAGGGGGAACAGCGGTGAATAAATTGAATCCCTGAATTGGCGGCAGAACACGCGGCATTTTTTCATATTTTGCTGCATAACCGGAACAAAGGGTTAAGGCTCTTTCTAGGATTCGTGGCAGATTGGCGCTGGCTGGTACTGCCATAGTAAATCTGCACTTGTCGTAGATAAGAACACTCCGCCGCAGTGCTTTGAGAACGGCATACCTTCCCCAATCGAGGTCTATTTCGGTACACCTTTCGTCTTGCCAAAGATAGTACGATTTGGTATTTCGCGATGGGTGACTGTATCCAGTAAGGCGAATGGGGTAATCGGTTTCTTTGATGGATTCAAATTGTAAATAAATCGGGTTAAAGGTTTTGTTTTGCCAGTTTAATTCTGGTTCTTTAGACCATTGGATGGTAGCTAAGTAATCGTCAATACTGGCGGAAAAATGCAGCACTGACCAAGCAGAAGGGGTTTCTATGAATGGTATTTTAAGGGAATTGCATATCGCCTCTAATTCCCTCACATCCTCTGCTTGTACAGCCACTCGCTTCGGTATCAGCACTGATTCACTGGCTTGTTCTTTGATTTCAAGGTTGATGTGATTTCCCACAGACTGACAAGTATTTGATAATTGTGCGATCGTAGCAGGCGATCGCGCTCCTGCTAAAATGGCTTGAGGAAAGCCAGTACAAGGCAATCGCACCAATACAGGGGGTGCTGCATAAACCTTATTCTTGCTGCTATCATCGCTAAAATTAAAATCACAATGACCAAGTGAATCGAGGGCGCGAATTGCTTGCAATCTTTTATTCTTAATTCCGTCTTTGTCTATATTTTCCTCCCTCACACCCGTCTCAAGATTATACAAATAATCAAAGGTTTCCTTAAAGGATAGCCAAGCAAGTTCCTTTTTTGCTGAAATAACGTAGAGCAGTTTTTCGCTAGTTTCAGACACGTTCTGCCTCCTTTTGAAATTTTTTCCACAATACTCTTAACTCTTGTCGATCGGGCGGGGAAATTATCTTGCGATCGTACCACAATATTTCTTTCCACTCCCGCATTTTTTTGCGGTTGCTGCACTTGCATATTGCAGGTTCTGAGTCGGATAAATTAGTGCCACAAAACATTACTTGACCGCGATGGCGACCTTTGGAAATAGCCCAAACAGGCTCCCAATCTGTCGGCAGCGATTCCCCAGGCAAAGTTACTATTTGACCTGCTTGTTTGCCTACAAATAAGATCCGCTGCTTTCCTTGTATTGGCAAACAAGTGTTGAAGTCAAAGGGAGGGAAACCAACAACGTTCTGCACCAATGCACCTGCAACGCCCGCGCTTTCATTATCTGCGTGAGTCAGGCGATGCCCGAAGCGATCGAACTGTTGCGCGTTGCTTTGGGATGGCAAAGAATAGTTTTCTACTAATAACAGAGAAGAGCGCCTGATAATATCCTCCCCACTGCGTGCTTCAATTAGCAACTTCGTTTTCGCTGGAGTATCGGCTGGCAGTTCATAATTACCTGCGGAGTTTCTGCTATCTAATAGCTGATTATTGCAATATACTTTTATTGATTCGCTACCACCTTGTAAAAATAATTTTGGCGGGGCAAACTTAAAGAACTTATTGCCTCTTTCGAGACGGATTCCCCCAACTAACTCTAGCCGTACATTAGTCGGGAAAGCTAAGATTGGGTATTCTTGTTTAATGAGTTCGTCACTGCAAGCAGCCTGCGCTTTGAACAAGTGCCACCCACTGGGCAAACCATCTATTATTTGCAACTTTTCAAAGCCTTGACAGCTCAATTCTCCCCATATTGTCAGCAATTCTAAACACTGTTCGTGTGCAGCTAAATAAAATGGCTTTTGAGTGGGCAACTGGCGCACTTCGACGAACCCCGGCAATCCCTCAGTATCTCCATCAACGAATACTCGAATGGGCGATGCTGGCTGCTTAAAACACCATTTAGAGTCAGCCGATCGCACTTGCAAACCTTTCAACCAATCAAATTCAGAGGCAACCAGTGGTTTTCCGTCTGACTCACATATTAGAGGTGAAGACCAACCCCCACTATCTTCGTAACAAGAGAAAGGCTGACAATTACCATCTAAAAATAACAATAAATCGTCTTCAGGAAATTCGTGTTTGGTACTGCAACGCAAGCTGAGGGTGGCGCGTTTAGCAATTGTATCGAGTTTGCAGCACAATCTCAATAGTCCGTAAATCTGCTCTTTACCTGAATCTTCAGCAGTTCCATTCCAATCGCGCAATTCATCAATAATCCATTCGAGCAATGCTTGGCGAAGTTCGTCACTGTCGCTGGTTTCTTTTAATAAGTCCACCGTCCGTTTTCGCAGTTGTCCGCGGCCGTGTTTGGCTAATAAAAGTGCGATCGCCCCCTCAGCGGGATATGAAATAGGATCTAAGTCAGCAGCGGCAAAAATAGCAGGGAGTGCACGGCGCTCTTTTTCAGTCAAAAGAGTTTGGGCGATCGGCAGTCCAATGTGCTTTCTCTTGCCAATGCTGTGGCTCTTAAAAATACCCCATTTGCCAGATATATCTTGATCAGACCACTTTTCTAAATCTTCCCAGAGTTCCGACATCCGGTTAAATGAAGGATACTGGCCTGTGGTAGGTTCTTCACCAAGTAATGTTCGCAAGCCCGGATAGTAAGAATGCGCGGCAAAAGTTCCTTTAATACCGGCGGCTAACACAAATAGCGCTAAATAAGCGATATAAGGCGGATAGTCCAATTCTCGCTGCTGCCAATTATCCCGGCTTTGTAAGGCTTTCACGCACAAACCCTGCCTTGTCACCCCAGGAGGCCCTGTTTTGATAGCTGCAATAAAATCTGAGAAATTAGTACCGCTTTCTTGAGCAATATGTCTTATTAGTTTCTCTGTGACATACAGGTGAACGCTGCGCCGTGCCATTTCATTTTTGAAAAAATGAGCTGCGATTGAATTATTCCATTTTAAATAATCCATTTTTATATTTCATATAATTTAACTGTGCTTGGTAATTTCAAGTATTATAACCCATGAATAGCCATTATAGTCCGATCGTTCAATGGTCAAAAGAAGAGCGAGTTTTTGTTGTCTGCTTGCGTAAATTTACTGATATTATGCAGCCTTACACTCACGGACATACTTACGAGAAAACCGCCAAACACTGACAAGAATAGTTATAAACATTGATTGAACTTTATCAAATCCTTGCTTTCTTAAGTAGAGATTTACAAAGAAACCCGGTTTCTGTCCTCGACCTGTGTAATTCCTATACAATTTTGAATATTTCGTTTGTTGCGAATATTGCGTTTATGCACTAAAAGTGTTACCGTTAAGACAACAACCCAAAAATATATCTTGCTATGTTGAAGCAAAAAGCATCGCCAGAGTCAGTTCTGCTGCAAGAAAAAGAACAAGAATCAATAGCACAATTAGCACAGATACTCAGCCGAGAATCTGCACAGTCCAAATTAGTCACAAGTAACGGAGAAGAGATTCTAATTCCAGAATCAGTCTGCAATATCCTGCGTCAAGCTGTGCAAGCAATGGCATCAGATCGGGCTGTTTCGATCGTCCTTCACAATCGCGAACTGACGACGCAGCAAGCTGCTGATATTCTGAATGTATCGCGACCATTTCTTGTCAAGTTGCTAGATGAAGGAGCAATCCCTTATATCAAAGTAGGTTCCCATCGGCGGATTCGATTTAAAGATTTAATCATTTATAAAGAACATCGCGACAGCAAGCGCCGTAAACTGTTAGATCAGCTAATCGAGATGACTGAAGAAGCTGGTTTATACGAGGAATAGGATTAATGCACTTTTTAAAGCAATGAAAAAGCGTAAAATTTTAGAAAAGGTGCTATCTGGATCAAAAAACATCAAGTTTAATGAAATGGTGACACTGATAGAAGCCTTTGGCTTTAGTCTGGCGAGAGTCAGCGGGAGTCATCACATATTCAATCATCCTGAAGTGCCAGAAATCGTTAACATTCAAAATAAAAAAGGTGAGGTGACACCCTATCAAGTCCGTCAATTCTTAGCGATAATCGAGGAATACGCTCTCACAATAGAGGATGATGAACCATGAAAGACTATCACATCAATATTTTTTACAGCAACGAAGATGAAGGCTATATTGCCGATATTCCTGATTTAAAATACTGTTCCGCTTTTGGCGAAACCCCAGAATCAGCTTTGCAGGAAGTACAGATTGCTAAAACAGCATGGCTGGAAGCTGCAAAAGCTACGGGAAAACCGATTCCCGAACCAAAATATAGACCTGCAATATATCAACTTACGACTTGAAAGACGATCGCACAAATCCCCCTTACTGCATCCGATCGATCGTCCGATACTGCACAGCCTCCCCCACATGATTAGTCTTCAGGCTTTCATCCCCCGACAAATCAGCAATAGTCCTCGCAACCTTCAAAATTCGATCGCTCGCCCGCGCCGAAAGCCCCAATTTCCGAATCGCCATCTCCAACAAATTCCGCGAAGCATCATCCAACTGACACCATTGGTTAATGTGGCCACTTAGCATCTGCGCGTTACACCGCAAGCCAGATTCCGACTCAAAACGGTGAGTCGCCATCTCTCGCGCCCGCTGCACCCTCACCCGCACCGGTTCCGACTCCTCCCCCGTCGCCTGTCTGGTAATTTCCTCGGGTTTCAAACGATTAACCGCCACTTGCAAATCAATCCGATCCATCAAAGGCCCGGAAAGTTTTGCCCAATACTGCTCTCTTTTTTGCGGCGAACAAGTACACTGTTGGATAGAATCGCCGTAGTAACCGCAAGCGCAAGGATTTGTACTTGCAACTAATGTAAATTGTGCCGGAAACATTACCGATTGTCTGGTTCGAGAAATCGTCACATAACCATCTTCCAATGGCTGCCGCAAAAACTCCAAAACATCTCGTTTAAATTCGGTCAATTCATCCAAGAAAAGTACGCCACGATGTGCTAGGGAAATTTCACCCGGACGCGGAAAACTGCCCCCGCCAACCAGAGAAGGCCCGGATGCTGAATGGTGAGGACTGCGAAAAGGTCGATCGCTCACCAGCATACCCTTATCCTTCAACAAACCTGCCACCGAATGAATTTGAGTCACATCTAAAGCTTCATCAAACGTCAGCGGGGGCAAAATACCCGGCAAACGTCTCGCCAGCATAGTCTTACCGCTCCCTGGCGGCCCCACAAAAATTAAATTGTGCCCCCCCGCTGCCGCAATTTCCAAAGCCCGTCTGGCGTGAATTTGCCCTTTTACATCTTTTAAATCTAGACCAGGAAACCGGGTTTTTCCTAATTCTTGTATGCCGTTTACTTCTACGGGCGAATAGACTTGAGGATTGTTCAAAAAATCAGTAACTGCAAAAATATTTTCAAAACCGTAAACAGATATTCCCTTTACTAAAGCTGCTTCCGTGGCATTGGCCGCTGGTACAATCAATCCCGAAATACCCATTTTTTGAGCAGCAGCGGCGATCGGCAAAACCCCCGCCACCGGCCGCAAACTCCCGTCCAAAGAGAGTTCCCCCAAAAATAAATGATCTCCCAAAAGGTCAGGGCTGACCTGTTCCGATGCTGCTAAAATGCCAATGGCGATCGGCAAATCAAAACTCGGGCCTTCCTTACGCAAATCCGCCGGAGTCAAATTAATCACAATACTCCGCATCGGAAAACCATATCCCGAATTTTTTAACGTAGCCTTAACCCTTTCTTTAGCCTCTTGCACCGCCGAATCGGGCAACCCCACAACCACAATTTTCGGCAGCCCGCCCGATACATCAGCCTCGACACCCACCTTTACCGCGTCAATTCCTACGATCGATGCACTCCAAACCCTAGCAAGCATTTTTCTCGATCCTCAATTTGCCGGTCTTCGATCCATCATCTATTATGATTAACAATGACTAATGAATATCGGAAGAGGCAAGAAAAACTTTTCGTCGCCTCTTCCTTTTCTCCTTCTGAGTCTTCTGCCTTCGCTCTCCCCCTTCGTTCTTCCCCTTCACCCTCCCAACTCCCCGCTTCCTGCTTCCCTCTTCCTTCCTTCTGTCAACTGTAAACCCAACCACTGCGCGGTAGCTGAACTTCGACTCCCAGGAAACTGAACTTCGGCTACCGCGTAGCCAAAGCGGGCGGGATCTTCTTTCAACTGCCAACTGCCAACTGTCAACTGTCAACTGTTCCTTAACACCCATGACAACCCAAGAAACGCTTTTCAGCAAAATCATCCGCAAAGAGATTCCCGCAGACATCGTTTATGAGGACGACTTAGCCCTCGCCTTCAGAGATATCAATCCCCAAGCGCCCATCCACATCCTAGTCATTCCCAAAAAACCTATTCCCAAGTTAGCCGATGCCGAGTCGGGAGACCACGCCCTGATGGGACACCTGCTGCTGACTGTCAAACGGGTAGCAGAACAACTCGGACTCAGCAACGGCTATCGCGTCGTGATTAATACCGGCAATGACGGCGGCCAAACAGTAGATCACCTGCACCTTCATATTCTCGGCGGACGACACATGAATTGGCCCCCAGGCTAGAGGCTTATTTTTACGGAGAACTTACGGACTCATGCTCAGAAACCCGGTTGATGGCTATTGCAAAGCGCCTTATCAACCGGGTTTTTTTGTCAATAGACCTCTTGCATTCATTCACTCTCTTATCTTGAAACTATCTGCGTTTATCTGTGTTTATCTGCTTGAAATCTGCGGTGACTGTATTAATCAAAGATTTATGCAATCTTGTCTAATAAATCCGGTTGATGGGGAATTGTTGAGAATAAACGTCTGGCAAAAATAAATTGGACGCTGCTCAGAGCAACGTCCCACAATTTTTTTTCTTGTGGGACGTTGCTCTGAGCAGCGTCCCAAAATTTAATTAAAAGGACTTGTGCAGTTCAAGCGTAATGTAGCCCGATCGCACCATCAACCAGCTTGCTAATATTCTCTCCATCAAAATTTACTCGCTCCGAATCCACCGACGATATGTAAACAAATATTAAAAATAGTCTGTTCAAGTCCTAATTAAGAGATATTTAACTCGACTAGATATCGACCTGAACAATAATAATTTAATTCAACTGCTGAACGCAGCTACAGACAATAGATTCAGCTCTTCCGTCCGCTGTATTTAAGCGAATTGTATTTGTAATATTACTTTACCAATAACTGCAAAAATTCACTAAGAATCAAGTAGTGTAAACCTTTGTAAAAAGTTTGAATTGTCAGCACTAACCCCTTGGCAAACTTTAGTGAATAATGTTACTAATATAAGCGTGGGGCATTCCCACAACGAACATTGAAAATTCAATTAAGCAATCATAAAACAAATGACAACAACCGTACAGCGTCGCGAAAGCGGCAACGTTTGGGAACGGTTCTGCGAGTGGGTAACTAGCACCGATAACCGGATTTATGTTGGTTGGTTTGGGACTTTGATGATCCCAACTCTGCTGACCGCCACCATCTCCTACATCATCGCCTTTGTGGCAGCTCCTCCTGTGGATATTGACGGCATCCGCGAGCCAGTTGCTGGTTCCTTGATGTTCGGCAACAACCTGATCAGCGGTGCTGTTGTTCCTTCATCGAATGCGATCGGGCTTCACTTCTATCCAATCTGGGAAGCAGCTTCTTTAGACGAATGGCTGTACAACGGCGGCCCTTACCAGCTCGTCATTTTCCACTTCCTCATCGGCATTTTTTGCTACATGGGTCGTCAGTGGGAACTGAGCTACCGCTTAGGAATGCGTCCTTGGATCTGCGTGGCTTACTCCGCACCTGTGGCATCTGCTACCGCAGTATTCTTGATTTATCCGATCGGACAAGGCAGCTTTTCTGACGGTATGCCCTTGGGTATCAGCGGCACATTCAACTTCATGATCGTGTTTCAAGCCGAGCACAACATCCTGATGCACCCCTTCCATATGTTGGGAGTTGCTGGTGTCTTCGGTGGTAGCTTGTTCTCCGCCATGCACGGTTCTCTCGTTACATCTTCTTTGGTACGCGAAACAACCGAAAGCGAATCGCAAAACTACGGTTATAAATTCGGTCAAGAAGAAGAAACCTACAACATCGTTGCAGCCCACGGCTACTTCGGTCGTTTAATTTTCCAATACGCCAGCTTTAACAACAGTCGTTCTTTGCACTTCTTGTTAGGCGCATGGCCAGTAGTTGGCATCTGGTTTACCGCTTTGGGTATTTCCACAATGGCGTTTAACCTCAACGGTTTCAACTTCAACCAATCGATTATCGACTCACAAGGTCGCGTCATCAACACTTGGGCAGATGTCATCAACCGCGCTAATCTAGGTATGGAAGTAATGCACGAGCGCAACGCTCACAACTTCCCCCTCGACTTAGCCGCCGGTGAAGTCACCCCAGTAGCAATGGTTGCTCCTGCCATCAACGGCTAAATTTAGCTTTTGATTGACAAAAAGCGCTCCTAGAAATAGGGGCGCTTTTTGTTTGGGAAAATATATTTTTATCAGGTTCGTAGTGAGGACTTTAGTCCGCATCCATGACAGGTTCGTAGTGAGGACTTTAGTCCGCATCCATGACAGGTTCGTAGTGAGGACTTTAGTCCGCATCCATGACGCTTGACTAAAGTCCTCACTACAAACAGTTGATTGACCCGACATGATATATTGATTAACAATTATTATATTTGGCAATCATCAAAGTGGCGATATTTAAAAGACTTAAACTTGAAAAACTCGCGGTTGGGAAATCTCAAATATTAAGCGGGGCGATTCCCTACGGGATAGCTCCGCTTCACGGATTTTTCAGCGGTATTTTGATGGCATTGACAACAGCACCATTCAATGCTTGGCCGTTAGCATGGGTAGCCTTAGCTCCCCTCTGGGTTTTGGTTGTCAGTTATCAACGGTCAGAAATAGAAGGAAAACAAAAAAAGTGTCTCTTTATTCCTTATTCATTATTCCTGATTCCTGCTCTTTGGGGAATTGGCTATCACGGATTAGCCTTATCTTGGATTATGGGAATACACCCGATGACTTGGTTGGGAGTTCCTTGGTGGCCGAGTTTGGCGATCGCACTTTTGTGTTGGGCATTCATCACCATCTGGGGAGCCGCATTAGTCACCCTTTGGGCGTGGCTATTTGTAATTTTCAACTCCCTCACTGTACCAATCAAAAATCCTACTCTTATTCTTAACTCGCCTTTACAAGCGGGGGCAGCGGGGGGTAAAACTCAATTATCAGCGTTAACTCGCGTGTTAATTGGTACAGCTTTGTGGTGTGCCTTAGAAAGTATTTGGAGTACAAGTGCGCTGTGGTGGACATCACTATCATACACCCAAAGCCCCCACAACTTAGCAATATTGCAGCTCGGTCAGCTCTCCGGGCCCAGCGCAGTAACAGCGGCGATCGTAGCAGTAAATGGCTTAATTGCTGAAGCTTTTATCGAAGGAAGAAGGAAGAAGGAAGAAGGAAGAAGGAAGAGGGAAGAGGGAAGAGGAGAGAAGGAAGAAGCAAGAGGGAAGAATTGGATTGCTTATATTTTGCCTGCGAGTTTGTTTTTAGTTTTACATCTTGGAGGCTGGAGTTTGTACAATCGCCCCTTAATTGAAGAGCCAGGAACAGCATTAAAAATTGGGATTATTCAAGGCAATATTCCCAATGAAATTAAGTTTGACTCAGGTGGGTGGCGGCGCGCTTTGGAAGGTTACACGGCCGGGTACAAACAGTTAGCAGATAGAAAAGTTGATGCTGTGTTACTTCCAGAGACGGCTTTGCCTTTTGTCTGGACAAACGACTATCAACGTTCTACTCTTTCCTTTTACCAAGCTATTCTCAAACGTGGCGTTTTGGCTTGGGTTGGAGGATTCGCACAGCAAGAGAACAGTATCACTAATAGCTTATTGGCGATCGATCGCACGGGAGAGATTATCAGCCGCTACAATAAAATTAAGTTAGTACCTTTAGGCGAATACATCCCTTTTTACGAAATCTTAGGCAGCATTATCAATCGGCTGTCTCCCTTGGATGTTCATTTAGTACCAGGTAACTCAAAACAATTGTTTGATACGCCGTTTGGCCGCGCTATTGTAGGAATTTGTTACGATTCAGCCTTTGCTGAAGTTTTTCGCTCTCAGGCGGCGCAGGGAGGCGAATTTATGCTCACAGCTTCCAACAATGCCCATTACAAACCGCCGATGCTGGCTCAGCATCACGCTTTGGATGTGATGCGGGCCATTGAAATCGATCGCTGGGCTGCGATCGCAACTAATACAGGTTATTCTGCTTTTGTCAACCCTCGCGGCGAGACAATTTGGAAGTCTGGAATTAATACCTATGAAGTCCAAGATGCTACTATTTATCGGCGGCAAACTCGGACTTTGTATGTGGAGTGGGGAGATTGGCTGACGCCTTTATTGTTGGTTTTAGCTGGGTTAATGTGGTTGATTGCTAAAATTGAACGTTAGGCGGAAGCTGGTTAATTCAATCTGTATGTATCTACTGTCAAGGTTATTAGCGAACGCGCTCCTACAGTTAACTAATGACCAATGATCAATGACCAATGACCAATGACCAATGATCAATGACCAATGACCAATGACCAATGACCAATGACCAATGACCAATCATTCTAATGATCTTTTATGCGAGCGTGAACACTAGGAGATAAAGTAATTAAATCTTCAATATTGCGCTGCATAGTAGCACAGATATTATTCAAAGGCAAATCATTGGCATCGTGCCCGAAAGGATTTTCGATTTCAATGCCGATTTCTTCGATACCAAACAAAGCAAAACTAATTAAAGCTACCACAGGGCCTGTTCCCCAAGTTAACTCTTTTACCATCTGAAAAGGCAGCGCCAAACAGTAAAGCAAGAGTAGCTGTTTGAGATGAATCGCGTAAGCAAGAGGCATCGGAGTTCTCAAAATTCGCTCGCAACCGCTCAATGCCTCAATCATGTTATTTACCAACTGATTCATCGCAGTTAGCCGATAGACATCAAGGTTATTTGCCTCGTACTGTATGCTCAAATAATCCCCGATCCAAAAAGCAATTTCTAGGGGAGGATTGTTCATTTTCTTGAGGTTTTCATACTGTTGTGGCGGTACGTAAGGCTCTATTTCTGGGCCAATTGGCTCTTGGCGCAAGTGCAATTTCATGGCTATGGCAAAAGCCACTAATAATCGTAAAGCAGACTTTTTTTTCGCTAAATCATCTGGTTCTCGATCGCTAATAGATACCCAAATTTGACGCGCTAAATTTCGGACTGCAATAATTAAGGTTCCCCAGCACCTCCTGCCTTCCCAAAATCGATCGTAAGCCGTATTTGTCCGAAAAACTAACAATAAGCCGAGGACAATGCTGGGGACAATGCTTGATAAGATGGGCAAGGATACTGGAAACTGTAAAAAGTGCAGCACCGAAATCAAGAACCCAAAACCAGCGCACAGCATGACGCGGGGCCAGATAAAAAAAAGAATCGACCCTTGCAACTGGAAGGCAACTTTAAACCAGGGGCGCTTTTCTGCAATCATTACAATCTCCTGTTGAAATAAAATCCACCACTGAGGACTATACGGACTGGACAAGTGCCTGATAGACTTTGTTTTCAGATACGATCGCACTTTCAGAACACTGCCCGATCCGAATAACCTTTGGATTTTACCGAAAAAACTCATCTTTGCGATCGATCGCCAATCTAATATTGATTTCATGAGACACTTTATTCGGTAATATTAGTTATGTATCTTTAAACCTCAGCTTCCGTGCCAGAGCTACCCACATCTATACCCCCGAATTCTCCGCGATTGCCGAACCAACGGTGGCAGATTTATTCGCCTCAACCACAGCAAGCGGAACAGTTTGCCAATGAAATCGGTTTGTCATGCTTGCTAGCACAGGTACTCGTTAATCGCGGCATAGATTCTATGGAAGAAGTGCAAGGGTTTATCGAACCGGAATCTCTGATTTTGCCGGCGCCACTGGATGAGTTTCCCGATTTGGCTGCGAGTGTCAAATTGTTGCGGGAGGCGATTTCAGCAGGGCAAAAAATTGCGATTTGCGGCGATTATGATGCTGACGGGATGACGAGCACGGCTTTGTTGCTGCGAGCTCTCAGGGCTTTGGGCGCGAATGTCGATTATGCTATTCCCAGCCGGATGCACGAAGGTTACGGGATTAACGATCGCATTGTAGAAGAATTTCACGCCGAAGGTGTGGCTCTGATTCTGACGGTTGACAACGGGATTGCAGCCTATGGCCCAGTTGCCAGAGCGCGAGAACTTGGTGTAAAAGTTATTATTACAGACCACCACGATTTGCCGCCAAAACTGCCGCCGGCTGATGCTATTCTTAACCCAAAATTAATTGCGGAATCTTCGCCTTATCGCGGTTTGGCTGGAGTGGGCGTTGCTTATGTTTTGGCGATTACTTTGGCTCAAGACTTGAATAAAGTTGGCGGCTTGGTGAATCCGCTGCTGGAATTATTTACCTTGGGAACTATTGCAGATTTAGCGCCTTTGACTGGAGTTAACCGCCGCTGGGTAAAGCGGGGTTTGCGACTTTTACCTCACTCTCAATTAGCTGGTGTTCAAGCTTTGATTCAGGTAGCGGGAGTGCAGGCGGCAAATGGGGAAACTTTACCTCTGCTCCATTCAAAAAGTCAAAGTAATAATACCTTAAAGCCGGAAGATATTGGTTTTCGGCTGGGGCCGCGGATTAATGCTGTGGGACGGCTGGCTGACCCTCAAATTGTGATAGAGTTGCTGACAACGGACGATCGCGAATTGGCACTCAAAAATGCGATGCAGTGCGAACAAATCAATCAGCGCCGTCAAGAGTTATGTCAGGAAATTGAGCAGGAAGCGATCGCTTGGTGTGAGCAAAGTGCCATTAACTTACAGCAGCAACGGGTGTTAGTTGTAGTGCAGCCCGGTTGGCATCACGGGGTAATCGGGATTGTAGCATCTCGGTTGCTCGAACGTTACGGCGTACCCGTTTTTATCGGTACTTTTGAGGATGAGGCTGGCGAAACGGGTAATATCATCCGGGGTTCGGCGAGGGGAATTCCTGAATTTAATGTATTTGACGGACTGAATTTTTGCGCTGATTTATTAACTAAATTTGGCGGACATAAGGCGGCTGGAGGCTTTTCTATGCCCGCCAAGAATCTAGAACAATTTCGCAAGCAACTGTCAATTTTTGCGAATCAATGTTTGCAGCCGGAACACCTCAAGCCGCTGGTTTCAGTAGATGTGCGAGCGGATTTGGCTGAAATTAATCTTGACCTTTACCGACAAATTGATGCTCTGGAACCTTGCGGAATTGAAAATAAGGCTCCGGTATTTTGGACGCCTAATGTTTGCATAACTGAGCAGAAAATTGTTGGTAAGGGAGGTCATGTTAAACTAACTGCAACTCAAGATGAAAAAGGTTCGGCTAGCGTAAAGGGGATTGCGTGGCGTTGGGGCGAATATTTTCCGTTGCCTCGGCGGGTTGATATTGCTTACCGCTTGCGGGAAAATAGTTTTAATGGTAAGATATCGGTTGAGTTAGAATTGTTGGGTGTCCGCTTACCGGCAAGTGCTGCTAGTTCGAGACCGTCGATGTTTGGAAAAGTTGAGTTTGATTATTGCGATCGCACTTATTCTTGCAGTCTGTCTCCCACCGGTTCTCAAGAGGAATTAAGAATTCGCAACTCTCAAGGGCAAGTTTTGGCTGTCGCACCGGGACAAAGCATCGGTTTGTTGGGTAACTCCCGCCAAGATGCTAAGGAAGTTGATGTATCTCTACCTTTTTTTGAGAATTTGATTCAAACGGCTAAACACGCCCTCGGTATTCGATCGCAAATCTAATGCAGCGCAGTGAAAATTAGCTAGCAAAAATTTGCCTACCGAAGACTAGCTACAATATCGAACCTGGGTTTGTAGTGAGGACTTTAGTCCTTCTATAGATGCGGACTGAAGTCCTCACTACGAACCTGGGCTTGTAGTAATGACTTTAGTCCTTCTATAAATGCGGACTGAATTCCTCACTACGAACCTGGGTTTGTAGTAAGGACTTTAGTCCTTCTATAGATGCGGACTGAAGTCAAATGGCACTGAAAAAGTGAGCAAAAAAAAATCTGTAAGGCAATATATATATAGATCATTGCCTTACAAACACAAAAATCTATCTCTATTATGTCAAATCGTGCGTCTATTCTCAAACAACAATTTTTGCAGAGCGTTGCCTCACCTTGGGAGAAGCTGCTGCCAGATTCCTTAGTCCTGGAGCTTCTAGCGAATGAGAAGATCACCTACTACCAAAGCATCTACACACCGATAGTCACCTTGTGGGCGATGGTATCCCAGGTACTCGATCCCGACAAAAGCTTGAGTCAAGCCGTGAAGCGGATGAGTACATGGCTAAGTGCAGCCGGACTCAAGCCTCCTTCTTCTGACACGGGGGCATACTGTAAAGCTCGTAAGCGACTACCAGAAAAACTCGTTCAACAGTTAGTACCCATAGTCGCAGAATCTCTAGAAAAGCAAGTTCCCATAGAACAACAATGGTGTGGACGACGGGTGCGGGTATTAGATGGGACAACAGTGTTGATGAGTGATACTGCTGCTAATCAAGCCGAGTATCCGCAACACAGCAATCAAAAACCAGGGTGTGGATTTCCCATCGCTAAAATAGTGGTGCTTTTTTCATTGCTTACTGGAGCCGTGGTATTCGCTGGCATAGATTCTTTGGCGACCAGTGAGATTGTGATGAGCCGTTTGCTGTATGCCAATTTAGTTGCCGATGATGTGATATTAGCAGATCAAGCTTATGGTAATTATGTCGATTTAGTCTTAGTAAAAGAGCAAGGGGCAGACGCTGTTTTTCGTAAAAATCATCTCCGTAAAACGGACTTAAGGGCGGGGGAAAAAGTTGGGAATTGGCGATCACACAGTCGTCTGGAATCGACCCCGGCAGTCTCCTAACCACATGACCAGTGAGGAATTCGAGGCATTACCATCTAGTTTTATCGTCCGGGAAGTATGCTTACGAATTAAACGCCGTGGTTTCAGAGACGAGCGTATAATTATAGTGACAACATTGATGGATGCCAAACGGTATACTGTTGAAAAGTTGACTTGTTTATATGGACTTCGTTGGTCGGCTGCCGAAGTGAATTTACGCTATCTTAAAACCACATTAAAAATGGAGATGTTAACAGCTAAAACTCCGGTGATGGTGAGAAAAGAAATCTGGACACACTTATTAGCTTACACTTTATTGCGTACCATTATGTGGCAGGCTGTATCTTCGTCAGAAAATACAGTTTTTCAACTCTCATTCCAATCAACGAGGCAGCAGTTTAATCTGTTATTGACGCTGTTGGCAACTACGGTCAAACGTCAACAGCGACAATGGCGTCAATTACTTTTGGAACAGGTGGCAACTAATTTACTCACGATTCGACCCGGGCGTTCGGAACCTAGAGTTTTGAAACTCAGACCGAAACCCTATCGTCGAATGCAGGAACCTCGCTCTGTCTTGAAAGCTAAACTGCGGGGGTGATTAAGCCTTTTTCAGTGCCATTTGACTGAAGTCCTCACTACGAACCTGGGTTTGTAGTAAGGACTTTAGTCCTTCTATAGATGCGGACTGAAGTCCTCACTACGAACCTGGGTTTGTAGTAAGGACTTTAGTCCTTCTATAAATGCGGACTGAAGTCCTCACTACGAACCTGGGTTTGTAGTAAGGACTTTAGTCCTTCTATAAATGCGGACTGAAGTCCTCACTACGAACCTGGGTTTGTAGTAAGGACTTTAGTCCTTCTATAAATGCGGACTGAAGTCCTCACTACGAACCTGGGTTTGTAGTAAGGACTTTAGTCCTTCTATAAATGCGGACTGAAGTCCTCACTACGAACCTGGGTTTGTAGTAAGGACTTTAGTCCTTCTATAAATGCGGACTGAAGTCCTCACTACGAACCTGTTATCGTAATCGACTGGACACAATATTAGACTCCTGTTCAATCTTGCATATACTCGCAGACACAAGCTGTGCAGTAAATCCCAAATCTAAAATCCTAAATCTAAAATCTAAAATCAACTTGACTGTCGATCGACCTTTGGGAATTTTGCATCATAATGTAAAACTAAAACTCAAAACTCCCAAAGGTCGATCGCCAGCCGTGGTATAATTACAAGTCGCCGCCTTTAGCTGCCAACAGAAAAATCACGATCGGGCCAGAAAGCACGACTGCGGCAAGTAAAGCTACCTGAATAATCAGTTGGAGGTTGACACCGCCGACGCTGCCGCTTAAAAAATCCGTTAAAAAGTCCATGTGTCCTCCTGACTGTAGTGAGTAAGTCTAGATTGTTGAATGAGAAAATCCGCTTCTGATTTTACCGGGCGATCGACCCTATTTTTTAAGAAAGTTTACAAAAATCAACAAAATGTAAAGAACGATCGACCTGCCAGCGATCGTAAATTCGGCTGAAAAACCCTCACTTCTGGCCGCAATTAACCCGGTTCATCGCTGTCGCTGCTGGGAGGCAAGCCCGCCCGAAAAATCAACTCAGCAGTCAACCTCAATTCTGGAAAAGCCAGCGATTCAACTCTGTCATCGCCGCGAAACTGCTTGATCTGGTACTCCCCATCTACTAACTGGCAAACCGAGAGAGTCGGTTGTTTGGGATTGCCAATGAACTTGCGGCCGCCTAAACCCAAATAGTCCACAATCCAATATTCAGGGATGCCCATTTCTTCATAGTCAGAAGCTTTGAAAAAATAATCATCGCGCCAGTTCGTGCTGACGACCTCTACAGCCAGCCGTACCGAAGAACCCATCATGATGATGGATTCCCTTTCCCAGCGCGGTTCGTTTGCCAGAGATGCTTGGTCTAGGACAATCACATCGGGCTGATAACCTGCCTCATCACGAGTGGGTTTAAGCAGGCAGTCACCAGGGATGGAGTAGGGTAATTCGCGTCGGTCAATTTCAACTCCTACTTTTAAGCTGATAAAACCTGTAACACGAGAATGGCGGCCAGTTCCTAGAGGCATTTCGACAATTACTCCATTGTGTAGTTCGTAGCGATGAACTGAGTTCTCTGGATACCAGGTCGCGAACTCGTCAAAAGTGACTGTTTTGGGGATTGTTTGGGCTTGCATCATGGTGTTGTTCCTCCTTTGCTAGATATCATAGACATTAGCCAGCTTCGTTACTTTCCTTACCCCGCTTAGCTTTGGTAGTTGGCGGAGGTTGGGTTTCTGTGAGTTTGGAGCTATCAGGTTCACTCGGAGGTGTGCTGACTTGAGCTGACGATCGTTTATTTCTCTCTATCAAGGCTTTCTTGACCAAGACAAGAACCAGTTGAGGAATAGAACGAAATTCAGAATCAGCCCAAATTTTTAACTCCTTGTACTCGTCAAAGTCAAAGCTGATGGTAGTTCTTGGTCGCTTGGTAGCCATATCGCGCGGTTATCTATACATATCAACATTATCCGCGACTGTCTACCGAGGCTTCAATTTACCATCTGCGTCGCTGGCACTTGGTATACTTGAAAGGCTTTAATCTCTTAAAGTTGGGCATTTTCGAGATCATGCTCCAAATCTAAAATCTAAAATCTAAAATCTAAAATCGAATTATGGCTACTTGGCGTTGCGTAAAGCAGTGCGGTGCTTGTTGTTACCTAGACCCAACAGAACGCCCTGACTTAGACGAGTATTTATCTACAGACGAATTAGCTCTCTACTTGACCTTAGTGGGAGATGACGGTTGGTGTATAAACTTTGACAAAAAAACGAGGGAATGCGGAATTTATGCCGATCGCCCGCGCTTTTGTCGGGTAGACGAGGAAGTGTTTCAGGATATGTACGGGACCCGGCCGACGGAGTTGAACGATTTTGCGATCGACTGCTGTTTGGAGCACATTGAAGATATGTATGGCGATCGATCTTTGGAGATGATTCGCTTCCACTCTGAAGTCGGAATTATCGCCTTACCCGACAACTAACCGACTTGATGCACCTGTGGGCTTTGTGTTTGGGAAGCGCATTGTTGGAGCGGTAGATCAATCTAAAATCTAAAATCTAAAATCTAAAATCCGATCCAGGTCGATCGCTCCAGAGAGTGTCAAAATAGACAAATCTAGGAAATATCGTGCAGTTGAGTTGAGCCATGAGCAATCGAGAGGGTTTTACAGGCGGATTTATTGCGGGAGCCGCAGTTGGGGGATTGGTGGGTGCAGTTTTGGGTGCGGTGCTGTCGCGGCGCGCTGCTGAAGCTTTACTTAGCGAACCTTCAGATGCCAAAGCCAGAAAGATGCGCCAGAGAAAAGCCACCCAACTCGAAGCCGAAGGGATGGAAGTAGCAAGACTGAGTTTGGAAGATAAAATTGCCCAGCTAAATCAGGCGATTGATGAGGTGCGGCTGCAACTGGGTGACGTAAACGGTAACGCGCAGGCCCACAGCAGCGATCGTGCGATCGGCGAAGATTCCTGAATCCATTTAAGATTGTAGATTAGCTTGGTAGATGGATGCGGGCGATCGACTTTCACACCAAAGTGCCAGCCCCAGATCGCGCAGCGAACTCGCACTTCTAAAAAACGTAAACTCCAGAGGATGCTCCCAATGCTCCCCCTCTCCCCCTCCCGCAGCTATGCTAAACTTAAAGCTAAAGAGTCTGTAAACTTTACTCAAACGATCACCAAAATTTATGAGTTATTCAATAGGCCTTTTGGCAAACACGCTAGCGACATTTCTGCAAATCTATCTAGTGCTGATGATTATTAGGGTACTGTTAACTTGGTTCCCCAACATCAATTTGTACGAGCCTCCGTTTTCGATTTTGACTCAGTTAACAGATCCTTACCTGAATCTTTTTCGCTCAATTATCCCCCCCTTAGGAGGGATTGACTTTTCTCCACTGATTGCGTTTTTTGTACTTCAGTTTGGCTCGGAATTTCTGATCGGTCTTTTGGGTAACTTGCAAACCGCTTTTTAGTTAAAAAAGCTTAATTTTTTCAGCATCTAGCCTCAACTGCTGGCAGATATTGCCGGCCACTAAATTTGAGATTTGATATTTTTACACGAACTCCCCGGCTTTTTTGCCGGGGAGTTTGTCGTAGATGAGAGTTGAGAAATTCACAGCAACTCAACCACCTAAAATTTCAAATCTCAGACTGTTTCCTTAGCGGCGAACCACGCCAGTAAAACCTGTAGCTTTAAATTGCTTGAGCTTCAAAGGAGTTCGTTGGTTGGCGGCGACGGAAATTCTGAGCTGAAAATCGCTAACTCCGGGAGGGACTTCTTCGATAGAACCCAAGCGAGTGCGGTTTTGCATCACCGGATTTTCATCTGCATCATAAATACGACCGAAAATATCAGCATTAACAACAGGTTTGCCGGTGCTATTTTCAGCTTTCCCTGTAATCAAAAAGCAGTTAGCTTCCATAGAACTGCCGCTGGTGACTGTTCCTTCTGCCATTTCGGCCGGACATTCGCGATAAGAAAGGTCGGAAAGTTTAATCTGCGTCAGGGCCCAAGCAGGTGGAGTGAATACCAAACTAAAAATTCCGATCGCGCAAGTAGCAAAAAAAAGGCTGATAGCTCGAAATTTCATAAATGGCAGGGCAAGTATATTTTAATTCTCAGCTTAGCGCGAATTTAGTTAAAAATTCCTACTTATAAGTAGAAGGAAGAAGGAAGAACTACAAACCGTTTTGTTATGGTAATCGAGATCGCACGTGATCCGATCGGCAATTCTCTAAGGGAAAATCCTAGGAGTCCGATCTCGATTGCACCGGAAACCCAGAGGGACAAGCCTTTCTGGCCCTGTCCCTACAGGTGTTATAGCCGAGTCTCAAGCGTGGTGAGGTACAGTTTCTGATTTTAGATTTTAGATTTTAGATTGGGGGATTGGGGGATTGAGGGATTGACGGATTAATTAGTCAATACCTCATCTTTCTGAGAACTGCTATACTTTCAGCAATTAGTATAGTTTAAGACCGCATAGCCTGTTTTTGTTCCGCTTTTAAATCGCGGTTGCTCGCAGCAGCCAACTCCGCATCCAACAAAGTTTTGCCCGTAGCAGCCAAATAAACGTCGTCCAAACTCGGGCGAGATTGAGCAATCCCAAAAGTAGGAAGTCCCGCATCTTTCAAGGCTTGCTGAATCGTCACCAAGGCGTCGCTTTGTGCGCCCACCACCAAATTGAGAGAATTGCCTTGGGCGCTGTTGATAATTACTTCTTGCACGAAAGGCAGAGATTGCATTAAAGCTTGGGCTTTTTGGGCTTCTTCGATCGGCGAAAACTCCCGAATCCGCAGAGTCACCCGATCGCCCCCAACCCGATTTTTCAACTCCTCCGGCGTCCCCTCTGCAATTACTGTACCCTTGTCAATAATCGCCACGCGATCGGCCAAAGCATCTACTTCTTCGAGATAGTGGCTGGTGATCAACACCGTAGTCCCTTCTTCCCGCAAGCGGCGCAGGAAATCCCACACCACTACCCGACTTTCAATATCGAGTCCGACTGTCGGTTCGTCTAATACCAAAACATCAGGCTGGTGCAGCAATCCTGCTGCTAAGTCGAGGCGCTTGCGAATACCCCCTGAATAGGTGCCTGTTTTTTTATTTTCCCACTCCTCCAAACCTAGGAGTTGCACCATTTTGTCAATCCGTCCTTTAATCGTAGGGCGCGGCAAATGGTAAAGCGCGGCTTGCAGTTGCAGGAGTTCGCGCCCTGTCAGCACCTTATCGAGCGCGACTTCTTGGGCCACGTAGCCGAGTTTCTGTCTGGCCATTCTCGGCTGGCTCACAGCAGAAATGCCGGATACTTCAATACGTCCGCTATCGGGAGCGCTCAACGTACAAAGTACCCGCAGGGTTGTGGTTTTGCCTGCACCGTTGGGGCCTAGCAAACCAAATATTTCCCCCGGTTCTACTTTGAAGGAAACATCTTTAACGGCTTCTACATTGCCGTAGCGTTTCTGAAGATTTTCAATTAAAACGGCGGGAGCCATATATTTTTGGGGTGAACTGGTTGTTAATATTTTGACACTTCTGGGTTCAATTTGCCCGATCGCGCGATCGACCTCTGCGACTCGCTGTGCTTTCGGTGGTACCACGATGGCGATCGCGGCAAACGGCTTGTAGCGAGCGACTTTCGGTGTGTGCTGACACAACTTTCAACTCTCGATCGCTTTTTTTGGACGATCGCCCTCAGTTTTTCCCAATCTCTAAACTCTGATTTCACCTCCCCAAAATTATGAGTTTTGAGTTGACTATAACTTTGCGGTTAGCAACTCAAAACTCACATTTTTTTCAACAAGTAGAGATGCACCCGAAACCTGTTATTTTATAATTATCTCTACCTATAGGCTGATGTTTCTCGCGATTTAAATCATTAGTAGCACTGTCAAACACCTCAACAGTCGGGTCAAGCATGAAACACAAAAAACTTCCCGAAGTGGCAAGTTCTACTTTTAACCAGTTCCAAAAACAATGCAACTGGTGGTGTGCGTTCTCAACGCCGATCGTCTTGAGTCATTCACACTTACTTATTGAACGTCAATCTCCAATCCTCAACGGTATTAACTGCCTGTCGGCAGCGGGCTGGAGCTTCTTTAATCAACAATTTTTACCCAACCGCGGCGCACGTTGTACAGCAGTCGGTTGATGATGGCATACTCATCTTCATTCAGCGTTCTTTCTAAAAGTGCGGCTCTAAGCTGTCTGCGGTCGTGGCGGGTCACGACGCTGGAAAACATCACTTGACCGAATAACTCTTCGAGTGTCATGTGGGATACTGACATGATAAACCTCCTAATTGATTGAGATAGATAAAAATTTAACAGGCTGATTGTAATTCTAGTATGCTGCCTGCGAGTGACTGTTTAAGCGATCGAAAACATTGACAGTGTGTGATTTTTGAGCTAAGGATCTGTGACGGATACTTTGATGTCGAGTGACTCGGATCTTTGAGATTTGTGATGATTGTCACTCAGGTCGGAAGTCAGAAGTCAGAAGTCAGAGCGAACAAGGAAGAGGGCCGATCGCCCGATCGGCTTTTCTGATAAAAGTCGATCGCCCGCAACAGCCCTCAATCCGCTTCTAACGGCTTCTGTTCCTGACGATTCTGCCAACTTTCATGGCTAATGGAGGCAGCGGTCAATAGTAGCCACCACCGACTCTGCCAACTCTGGGAGCGCGTAGCCCCCCTCCAAACCAAAGACGATGCGGCGAGTAATTTGCAAGCAGTATCCGGTAAAAGTACCGTAATCTGACGGCGCCAGATTCATGCTCGCCAGCGGATCGGACGCAGTAGCGTCGTAACCAGCGCTGACAATCAACAAATCCGGTTCAAAGTTTGACAAAAACGGCACCACAAGAGATTCAAAGGCGCTCAGGTATTCAGCGATGCCACCGCCCGGATACAGGGGAATGTTGAGCACGTTGTTGTAGGCGCCGTGTTCGTCAGCATCTCCGGTTCCCGGATAGCACGGAGATTGGTGCAGGGAACAGTAGGCAATTTGTCGGTTGTTTTCCACTAAAGATTGAGTGCCGTTACCGTGGTGCACGTCCCAGTCGAGGACGGCGACGCGGTTGACTCCCGGCTGTTCTAGGGCGTAGTTCGCCGCGATCGCAGCGTTGGAAAACAAGCAAAAACCCATGGCGCGGTTGTTTTCGGCGTGGTGTCCCGGGGGTCTGGCCAGCACAAAAGCAGGTGCATTTTTGGCTAGGACTCGATCGACCCCATCAAGCCAAGCACTCGCCGCCAGCAGCGCTACATCGTAACTTTCCGCAGAAATCGGCGTGTCGCCATCGAGGTAGCCGCCTCCTCGATGGGCCAAATATTCGACTTCTTTGATGTATCTTGGCGCGTGAACTCTTTTGATCGCCGACAACAGTTCTGGTTCGCGCTGCGCTACCGGAGTGGGCAGTTGCCACTCAAGGCGATCGGCCCAGGGAGCAGCTTTTAGAGCATTGACGATCGCCGTCAAACGTTCTGGTCGCTCGGGGTGAAGCATTCCAGTTTTGTGCAGCAAGAAATCGGGGGAGTAGATGACGGGTAGCATCGGCAGATTTTAGAGTTAATATTTTAGATTTTAGATTTTCAATTTGCTTCTGGACACCATTCTGCTGTGTGAAATTTAAAAATCGATCGCGCCACTCTTGTAACTGGGAGGATCTCATTTTTGTAAACAGCATTTTTTTTAATACGTGCTGTGCCCGATCGCAGAGGTTATAAAAACAAGCGAGCGGGGAGAGCGGGCATTAAAGCTGGCGTGCTTGACGATCCTTCGATTTTTTATATAACTCAAAAAAACTCACCCAAGCAGCAAAACCGACGGCATAAAAAAACATTTCTAGCTTTGGTCACTTGATGACTAAATCACCAACTGCCAAATCACAAATTGTCCTGGTTCCGTCGGTCAATTTTTCCGGCGAATTTTCGCTCAATTCAAAGGCAAATTGTGATATAATTTTAGGAGTAATTTGCAATATTTGGCAGCTCTACTGAATCCCAATCGATTTTATCGCATTTTTGGGATTTATAGCGGTCAAATTTAAAGTTTTAACGGAGTTTTTCAACCTATGAGTATCTCTGAGTCGCGGATAATCCCGACGGATCTGGGTGGTGAGATGTCCCGATCGTACTTGGAATACGCCATGAGCGTAATTGTCGGTCGGGCGCTACCAGATGCGAGGGACGGTCTCAAGCCCGTTCACCGACGCATTCTCTACGCCATGAACGAATTGGGCTTGACTCCCGATCGACCATTCCGCAAATGCGCCCGCGTCGTCGGGGAGGTGCTGGGCAAGTATCACCCGCACGGAGATACAGCGGTTTACGACGCCCTGGTGCGGATGGCTCAAGATTTCTCCATGCGGGAACGCCTGATCAACGGCCACGGCAACTTCGGCTCCGTTGACAACGACCCGCCCGCTGCCATGCGGTACACCGAATGTCGCCTCACAGCCCTGACTAGCGACTCAATGCTGCGCGACATCGACTGCGAAACCGTAGATTTCGGCGACAACTTCGACGGTTCCCAACAAGAACCCCTCGTCCTCCCCGCACGCATCCCCCAAATTTTGCTCAACGGTTCCTCCGGGATTGCCGTAGGGATGGCAACCAACATTCCGCCACACAACTTGGGCGAAATAATTGACGGTTTGGTAGCACTCATCCACAATCCAGGAATGACTGACCTGGAATTGATGCAGTACATCCCCGGCCCGGACTTTCCCACCGGCGGGCAAATTCTCGGCAAAGGTGGCATTCGCGATGCTTACACCACCGGGCGCGGCTCGATTACCATGCGCGGAGTCGCCAACATTGAAACGATCGAACACGTCGGCCGCCCCGACAAAGAAGCAATCATTATCACGGAATTGCCTTACCAAACAAACAAGGCAGCACTAATTGAGAAAATTGCCGAACTCGTAAACGACAAAAGATTAGATGGGATTTCCGACATTCGCGACGAAAGCGACAGAGACGGAATGCGGATCGTGATCGAACTCAAACGCGACGCCTATCCCCGCGTTGTCCTCAACAACCTCTACAAACAAACACCACTCCAATCAAATTTTGGAGCCAATATGTTAGCGCTAGTAAACGGGGAACCCCAACTACTGACGCTCTCGCAATTCCTCAATGTCTTCCTAGACTTCCGCATTGAGACAATTACTCGCCGGACTCAATACGAACTCCGCAAAGCAGAAGAACGCGACCATCTGCTGCAAGGCTTATTAATTGCCCTCGACAACTTAGATGGAATTATTCATTTAATTCGCGCCGCTGCCGACTCCGCAGCAGCCAAACAAGAATTGATCGATAATTACGGTTTGTCCGAACAGCAATCCGACGCAATTCTGCAAATGCAGCTCCGGCGCTTGACAGCCTTGGAAGCGCAAAAAATCCAGCAAGAACACGAAGAACTGCGAACTAAAATCGCCGACTTAGAAGATATCTTAGCGCGCCGGGAACGCATCTTAGAAATCGCCGAAGTTGAAGCAGTAGAAATTAAAACTAAAATCGCCACTCCCAGACGCAGCATCATCGAACACGCCGAAGGAGAAATCGATGAAAGAGATTTAATTGCCAACGAACAAGCAATTATTCTGATCACAGAGCAAGGCTACATCAAGCGAATGCCGGTCAGCACTTTTGAGGCCCAAAGTCGAGCTACTCGCGGCAAAGCAGGCGCGAAAATGAAGGAAGATGACGGAGTAGAACATTTCCTTTCTTGTTGCGATCACGACAGCGTTTTGTTCTTCAGCGATAGGGGCGTAGTTTACTCTCTCAAAGCTTATCAAATACCTGTCAGTTCCCGGACTGCTCGCGGTACTCCCGTAGTGCAATTGCTGCCGATTCCCATAGAAGAAAAAATCACTTCTATGGTGTCAGTTACAGAATTCACCAGCGAAGAATACTTGGTGATGCTCACTCGCAGCGGTTACATCAAAAAAACCGCACTTTCAGCTTTTGCGAATATCCGCACTAACGGATTAATCGCGATTTCCCTAGAAGAAGGCGATCAATTGCGCTGGGTGCGGAGAGCAAAAGTTGGTGATAGCATTATCATCGGTACGCGCCAAGGGATGGCGATTCACTTCCGCACAAATCACGAGCAGTTGCGCCCGGTTGGTAGGGCGACGCGGGGTGTAAAATCAATGAAATTGCGATCGACCGATGAGTTGATCAGCATGGACATCTTGCCGAGTTCAATTGTTGCCGAAATTGCTGACACTGAAGATGCGGAATTGGAAGGAACAGATATTGCTCTGTTAGACACTGAAGATTCGGAATTGGAAGGCGCAGAAATTGCCGAATTAGAAACAGAAGATGTGGAATTGGAAGACGAAGAAGTAGATGTGGAAGCTGAGGAAACTGAAGGCGAAGATGCCGAAGAAATTCCCACAGTTGGCAGCGAAGTTCCTTCGGTGTTGGTAATCACAACTAACGGCTACGGTAAGCGAGTTCCTGTTTCTCAATTCCGCCTGCAAAGACGGGCTGGCAAGGGATTGACTGCTACTAAATTCAAGTCTAAAAAAGGTAAAGATGAGGTAGCTGCACTACGAATTGTCAATGACGACGATGAGTTGATGATTATTACCAACCGAGGGATTATTATCCGTCAGGCTGTGAGTGCAATTTCAACGCAATCGCGCACTGCAACCGGCGTGCGAGTGCAGCGCTTGGATGAGGATGATTCGATCGTAGCTGTGGCTTTGGTGCCACCTGCGGGTGAAGAATCGGCAGAAGAAGCGGCATCCGAGGAAGCGACAGAAGAGTAAAGGTTAATGGTTTGTAAGGTGCGCGCTGCGTACCTTACTGCTTAAATCTAACTGGCTTCCAGGCTCTGCCTGGGAACAGATGTCACTCTTGCTCTGCCTCGATTGCGCTTGTGACTAGGAAAATTGGAGGCAGAGCCTCCTGATCTGCTTACCCAGGCAATCTCAAGTTTTGCCGGGACTAAAAGTTGCTTTGTTAGAAGAAGGTTTGCGCCGCAGTCGCCAGACGGACAACACAGAAGTAGGGAACTGGTTTTTAGATGAAGTTCGCGGGAATGTTCAATAGTGCGATCGAGTACATTCTTTTTTAACTGGAGGCCAGAAACCCGGTTTCTTCGTAGATTTCTAGTTCCTGTTGACAAAATTCGTAGAAACCGGGTTTCTGAGTTGTGCAGGGCTATTTCATTCTTTGTAGGGGCCATCCCCCCGTGGTTGCCCCGATGCCTGAAATGAACGATAATTCTTCGGTGGGGGGGTAGGCACGGGGGCACTACCCCTACAAAACCCTCGTTTTTTCGAGAATGAAATAGCCCTAGTTGTGCGTGTGTTTGCGATTTTGCTTGTTGATAATTGACACTATAATTACTATAGCATAATATAAGCATAAAATCAATAGTAAAAGTCTGTAAAAATGCCTTATTTAACAGCACCCAACGACATCAAAGCACTCATCGATAAATTTTCCCAAGCTAAAATCCTGTGGGTTGACACAGAAATAGCAGACTATAAATCCAACCCCAGATTATCACTAATTCAAGTATTAGCAGACTCCACCGATGCGACAGGAGATGCTATTTTTATACTAGATGTCTTAGATCAACCTGAATTAGCCAAAGATTTTATCAACCAAATCATGGTAAATCCAGATATTGAAAAAGTCTTCCACAGCGCCAGCTATGACATCAGATTTTTGGGAAATGACGACGCCCAGAATGTCACTTGCACATTAAAAATGTCGAGACAGATTCCAGCTTACATTCTGCCATTACCCAACCGACAACTCAAAACATTAATCGAAACACTTTGTGGCATTACTTATGTAAATAAAACAGAACAAAGTGGCGATTGGGCAAAGCGTCCCCTGACAGAGAAGCAGCTAGAATATGCCAAAATGGACGCAGTGTATTTAGCCAGAGTGCATCAACGCCTGCTAGAAATCCTTGCCCAATCTTATCCCGAACCAGCAACGGAAAACTTGGCAGCATTGGGGGAAAAATATCAGAAAATAGAATCTCAGTGGAAGCCACTTGACTCAGAAATAGCTGAAGTTAAAGAACGATTTAAAGCAGCGATGATGGCGCAAAAGCTCAAAGATAGCTCTTGTTTTCAGCTTTCCAGTTCGATCACGATGAAAGTTGATTTTATGACACTGGCGAGACTGACACAAACTCAGGGAATTGAGTTAAATTTTCCAGTGACGCTGACGAAAGAAATTCAAAAACAGTTAGGGGAACTTATTAGTCATCCATCTTTACAAGTTGAGGATATTGCTAGTTGGCGGTTGAATTCTATTGTACAGCAACGGCGAAAATCTACTACTAAGAAAATTGTCCCGGAACCGGAGAGTGAAGATTTAACAGTATTGGGAAATAGGTATCAAGAAATTTTGCCCGAGTGGAAGTTGCTGGATTCGGAAGTTGAGCATCTGAAAGAGCGGATAAAAAAAGCAATGTTCGTGCAAAATAAGAGCAATACTTCTCATTTTAAGTTATCGAGTTCCTCGATTTTGAAGGTGGATTTTGCTAGATTGGCTAAACTTGTGCAGTCTGTGGGAGTTGAGTTAGATTTTATGGTGACGTTGACTCAATATATTCAAAAGCAGTTAGGCGATGCGATCAATAAAATTGATGTGCAAATTGAGTATATTACCAGTTGGCGGATGACGGCTAAGACTGTGGAAGATGAAGATGAGGAAATTCCGTTTTAAGTAATATATTTTTCTGTAAGTTACACGAAAAAATGGTTCGTAGTGAGGACTTCAGTCCGCTCAATTCGGAAGATAACTGAAGTCCGCACGATCGAACATTATACAATTATTCAAAAATGATATAAGTGTATTTGTAGGGTGTATCGCTCTCTTTTAATTCGCACATTAAGACCAAAAAAACCGGGTTTTTTACCGAATCTGCGGGGGGAAAAAAATATTTTCGTAAAAAAACCCGGTTTCTGACCACCCGCACAAGTCCTAAAATATTTAATTAATTATGCTAAATTTAGACAATCCGCTGCTCAAACTATATCTAAATTTAATCGGATGGGTAGCAGTCGGATTTATTCTCGGCCGCCTCCTACCGAGAATCTCTTCTACATATTTAGCCAAGTTTCTTTTCTACTTTGGCACTCCGTTGAGTATTGTTGCTTTCATCCGTGGCGCCAATTTATCTGGCGCTATTTTGATTGCACCGCTGATAGCTGGTGTGGCTACTCTAGCAGGTGGCGGACTTGCTTGGATTGCGGTCAATTTCGTCAGCGAAAAACGTCTCAACATTCTCGATCCGGGCAAAAATACCTCGGAGTGCAAAACCACCTGGAATTTGCCGACTCAAGGCAGCTTTTTGTTAGCGGCGATGTTTGGGAATACGGGTTTTTTAGGAATTCCCATCAGCTTGTCTTTATTGGGCTCGGAACACTTCGCCTGGGCATTGTTTTACGATTTGCTGGGTACTGGTATCGCCATCAATTTACTCGGAATTGCGATCGCCTCTTACTGCGGTAACAGCAGTTTGCATCAGGATTGGTTGACTCTCCTGGGGGCAATTTTTCAGAATCCGGCACTGTGGGCTCTCGGTATGGGATTTGTCTCGCGCAGCTTGCCGCTACCGGCACAAATGGCAGGATTGTTAACAACTGCTGCTTGGGCTGTGATTAGTTTATCTTTGATGACGATCGGAATGCAGTTGAGCAATTTGAATTCTTTGCACAATCTCAAACAAGTTTTGGCTTGTCTGGCGATTAAAATGCTGTTAGTTCCTTTGATATTTGGCACGGGTTTAACTTTGTTTGGGATGGGAGGTGTGCCGCGCCTTTCGCTGGTGCTGCAAATGGCGATGCCTCCGGCTTTTGGTACTACTTTGCTGGCAGAAGTTTTCAATCTCGATCGCGAATTGACCGTAACTGCGATCGGCATGGGCTGCGTTAGTTTATTGTTCACTATTCCGATCTGGATGTGGCTATTCAATTTTCCATAAAAATATAATTTATTAATCTTAAAAAGGCTATTGTATCAGTGACTGGTATCACAATCGTTGAGCGATCTATGTCATGTTCATTTTACTTAACAATCACTGTGACTGGAAATTCAATTTGCTTCTGTTAAGCTACATATAGCCCACGGATGAGGCAAATAATAAAAATATGACAACTCAAAATTTTACATTAACAGGTTATGAAACCCTCGATCGCATTTACTCAGGAACGCGCACCCTAGTTTACCGCGGAATTCGCCTCTGCGACAAACAGCCGGTAGCCATCAAAGTCTTGCACAGCGAGTATCCCAGCTTCAGCGAACTGGTGCAATTTCGCAATCAATATACGATCGCCAAAAACCTGAATTTACCCGGAATCATCCAAACCTACAGCTTAGAAGCATACCAAAATAGCTATGCGCTGGTAATGGAAGACTTCGGGGGAATCTCTCTCAAGGAATGGAGAGAACAAGGGGAAAATGCGCCGAATTTGAGTGAATTGTTGCCAATGGCGATCGACATCAGCAGTACATTAGATATACTTTGCCGCCACCGCATCATTCATAAAGATATTAAGCCAGCCAATATTTTAATTAATCCCCAAACCAAAGAAGTCAAACTGATTGACTTTAGCATCGCATCTTTGCTACCGAGGGAAACTCAAACCCTCATAAATCCTAACGTGCTCGAAGGCACACTCGGCTATTTGTCACCCGAACAAACGGGAAGGATGAATCGCGGTATTGACTACCGCACAGATTTCTATTCTTTGGGTGTGACTTTTTACGAATTGCTGGCGGGAGAGTTGCCGTTTCAAAGCAACGATGCGATGGAATTGGTACACTGTCATATTGCCAAGCAGCCGCCACCGCTGCACCACATCAATCCGCAAATCCCGCAGGTACTCTCGGATATTGTCAGCAAATTAATGGCTAAGAATGCTGAAAACCGCTATCAGAGTGCTTTGGGGCTGAAATTTGACTTACAATTGTGTTGGCGTCAATTACAAGAAAGTGGTAAAATACAAGGCTTTGAAATAGGTCAGAGGGATTTGTGCGATCGCTTCAGCATACCAGAGAAACTCTACGGGAGAGAAACCGAAGTACAAACCCTACTAGAAGCCTTTGAGCGCGTTGCGACCCCCCTTTCATCCCCCCTTACCAAGGGGGGACACAGGGGGGTCGAAATGATGTTAGTGGCAGGTTTTTCAGGAATTGGGAAAACTGCAATTGTCAATGAAGTTCACAAACCAATTGTACGGCAACGGGGTTATTTCATCAAAGGTAAATTCGACCAATTTAACCGGAATATTCCCTTGAAAGCATTTGTGCAAGCGTTTCAAGATTTAATGGGACAATTGCTGGGCGAAAGTGACGAAGAGTTGCAAAAATGGCAAACTCAAATATTGCAAACATTGGGCGATAACACGCAAGTCATTATTGAAGTAATTCCGGAACTCGAAAAAATCATTGGGCCACAACCACCAGCCACCGAACTTTCGGGAAATGCGGCACAGAATCGGTTTAATTTGCTGTTGCAAAACTTTATTCAGGTGTTCGCAAAAGCTGAACATCCGCTGGTGATATTTTTGGATGACTTGCAGTGGGCAGATTCCGCATCCTTACAGTTAATGCAACTGCTGATGTCAGAATCGGAAACTGGTTATTTATTGGTAATTGGTGCCTACCGAGATAATGAAGTATCGCCCGCACATCCGTTGATGCTGACACTGGATGGAGTAATCAAAGCTGGGGCAACGGTGAATACGATTACACTGAAACCTTTGAGTGCAGAAAATCTAAATGATTTGGTTGCTGATACGCTCAATTGTGTTCCAGATTTGGCAAAACCTTTGACTGATTTGGTGGCACAAAAAACTCAATGTAATCCATTTTTTGCGACGCAGTTTCTTAAGGCACTGCATCAAGATGGGTTCATTAGTTTGACCCCGCCCACCCCCCCTGAGCAAGGCAGGGCTACGGGGGGCTGGCAGTGCGATATTGTTCGAGTACGGGAAGCGGCACTGACGGATGATGTGGTGGAGTTTATAGCGTTGCAGTTGCAGAAGTTACCGGAAGCCACGCAGAATGTGTTGAAATTAGCGGCGTGCATGGGTAATCAGTTTGATTTGGCGACTCTGGCCGTGATCTCTGAGCAATTAACAACGGAAACAGCCGCAAATTTGTGGAAGGCATTGCAAGAAGGTTTAATCCTGCCTGAAACTGAAATCTATAAATTTTATGTGGGGCGGGAAATACGAGATGAGGCAGAAAATTATGAGGTGGTTAATTACAAGTTTTTGCACGATCGCGTTCAGCAAGCCGCCTATTCACTAATTCCCGAACAAGAGCGAGCGCGCGCTCACTATCACATTGGACAATTGCTGCTCCAGCAAATTTCACCCGCAGCTATAGAAGAGCAAATATTTTCAGTAGTCAATCAGTTGAATTATGGGATTGCGCTGATTGAAGGCCAAACAGAACGCGATAATTTAGCGCAACTTAATCTTACGGCAGCTCGCAAAGCCAGAGCTGCTACTGCCTATCAAGCTGCTCGCGAGTATGCTGAGATCGGGCTAAATTTGCTGTCAGACGATGCTTGGCAGCGACACTACCAGATGACATTGACCTTGCACGAGCTAGCAGCCGAAGTAGCTTCACTATGTGGCGAATTTGACCAGATGAATCAGTGGATTGACACTGCGATTCGTCAGATCAAGACTCCTCTAGAGCAAGTGGGCATTTACACCATCAAAATTCAGGCATTATCATCCCAAAAAGAGTTATTAGCAGCAATTTCTATCGGGCTGTTGATTCTTAAAGAATTAGGATTTGAGTTTCCCGACTCTCCTAAATTAGAAGATATTCAACAAGCAATGGAGGAAATTAATCGCTCGATCGGCGATCGACCAATAGAAGAGTTATTCGATCTGCCAGCGATGGCAAATCCCGAAATGTTGGCCGCGATGCAAGTGGCGGCAAGTATTTCGCCAGCTTGTTACATAGCTGGTTCGCCTCTGTTTGGGCTGGTGATTGCCTTACAGGTAAATTTATCTATTCAATATGGCAACAGTCGTATTTCAGCTTATAGCTATAGTTGCTATGGCGTTTTTCTCAACAACTTTTTACAAGATGTAGCGGGAGCCGATCGGTTTTGTCAATTAGCTTACCGTCTTGCCATGTTTGCTGATGCTAAAAATATTCGCCCTCCAACTTTTCTGGTGATCGGACTGTCTTTGTACCACCGGAAATCGCATTTGCGGGGAACCCTCCCCATTGTTCACGCCGGCTATCAAGCTGGATTAGAAACAGGGAATCTAGAGTTTGTTGGGTATAACGGGCATGGCTTTTGTGCAAATGCTTACTGGTGCGGTGTACCTTTACCAGAACTAGAGTTCCAAATTCGGGCATACCGCCAGCAATTAATAGATATCAACCAACAAACGGCGGCAAATTATTGTTCGATTTATTTGGCAACAACGCTATGTTTATTGGGTAATGCCGACCAAGCTGAAATTTCGTTTGCAGACAGCAGGTATGAGGAAAAGCTGGTTTCTCAGGCGATCGCCTCTAACGATTTCTACCGCCTCTTCAGCTTCTATGCGTACAGGGCGATGGTGAAATTTCTGCTGGGAAATATTGCTGGGGCAGCAGAAGATATCGCTACAACAAGAGACTATATCGCCGGAGGCTTAGGATATACTTACGAAGCTGGTCTCTATTTCTATGACTCACTCATCGCCTTTGCTGCAACTCTTGACTCCGAGGGTGACTTAGAAATGCAGCAGCAACGAGTTGAGGAAAATCAAATGCAGTTGCAGCATTGGGCAGAACACGCCCCGATGAATTATTTGCATAAGTGGCAATTGGTAGAAGCACAAAAATACCGATTTTTAGGTAACAAAGCTGAAGCTATCGATTTATACGATCGCGCGATCGCTGGTGCCAAACAAAACGAATACATCCAAGAAGAAGCCCTAGCCAACGAACTAGCAGCAAAATTCTACCTCGATTGGGGCAAAGAAAAAGTCGCCCAATCCTATATGCAAGAAGCATACTACTGCTACGCCCGCTGGGGTGCTAAAGCCAAAATCGATGACTTAGAAAAACGCTATCCGCAACTTCTGGCTCCCATATTGCAGGCAAAACACAACCGTTCTGCCATCAGCGAAAGGAGCCGACAAACCATCAATACATCCTCAGTATTACATCAAACATTCCAAACAACTAAATCATCGAGCAGCAGTATTTCGGAAGCCATCGATTTCCACACGATTTTCAAAGCTTCCCAAGCTCTGTCTAGTGAAATAGAATTAGAAAAATTGCTTGCTTCACTCATGTCTGTGTTGCTAGAAAATGCCGGGGCAACAAAATCAGTTTTGCTGTTGATTAAGGATGAGAATATGGCGATCGAAGCCGTAGCATCTCTGGATGAAGATGTCATCTCAATGTCTGTACCGCTGTCAGATAGAAAGGAGATTCCTGCTGCTGTAGTCAACTATGTTAAGCGCACTTTGGAAACTGTAATTTTGGATAATGCAGCAGCACAAAACGATTTTATGGCAGAGCCGTATTTGATGGAGCAAAAGCCCAAAAGTGTGCTGTGCGCGCCGATTTTGCATCAGGGTAAATTAATCGGGTTGCTGTATCTAGAAAATAACTTGACAATCGGGGCATTTACACAAGATCGCACTCAAGTCATCCAACTGTTGTGCGCCCAAGCGGCAATCTCGCTAGAAAATGCCCGCTTGTACCAACAATCTCAAACTTATGCCCAAGAATTAGAACGATCGCTCTTGGACTTACAGCAAGCCCAGTTACAACTCGTACAAAGTGAAAAAATGTCCGCCTTGGGCAATCTCGTAGCGGGTGTCGCCCACGAAATTAACAATCCTGTCGGCTTTATCAGCGGCAATCTGACAGAAGCAACTGCTGGGTTTAAAGATATCATTGGTCAGTTGCAATTGTATCAGAAAATATTCCCGAATGCCGGAACAGAAATCGAGCAGAATGCTGAGGATATTGATTTAGATTATCTGGTGGAAGATTTGCCCAAGATGCTGTCATCGATGAAGGTGGGATGCGATCGCATTCGCGGCATCAGCACCAGCCTCCGCACCTTCTCCAGGGCCGACAAAGACTATAAAGTGCCCTTTAATGTCCATGAAGGGATTGACAGCACCATCTTAATTTTGAAACACCGGCTGAAAGCTAACGAACACCGTCCGGCGATTGAAGTCGTTACAGAGTACGGAAATATCCCGAAAATCGAATGCTTTCCCGGTCAGTTAAATCAAGTTTTTATGAACTTGCTGGCAAATGCGATCGATGCCTTGGAAGAGTCAAGTCAAGGCCGCAGTTTTGCCGAAATTGAAGCTAATCCTAACTGTATCAAGATTTACAGCGGTTGGGAGGGCGATCGCCACATTGTCATTACAATTGCCGATAACGGTGCGGGGATGACAGAAGAATTAAAACAGCGGATATTCGACCATTTGTTCACCACGAAGGCGGTAGGAAAAGGTACAGGATTGGGATTGGCGATCGCCCGCCAAATAGTTGTCGAGAAACATGGCGGCACCATTGAGGTGAATTCCCATCAGGGAAATGGAACTGAATTTGCGATCGTGTTGCCTGTTAATGAACAAAGTTATTAGTCATTGGGAATTGGGAATTGGGAATTGGGAATTGGGAATTGGGAATTGGGAATTGGGAATTGGGAATTGGGAATTGGGAATTGGGAATTGGGAATTGGTCAATAGTGATGATAGCGGTTTTAAACTCTTGTGCTTTGCGATCAAACTAAAGTCCTGGGATGGATGCGGACTAAAGTCCTCACTACTAACCTATTTGACGATATACAGTAAAACTGAGATGCACCCAGCGGTTTTAAACTCTTCTGCTTTGCGATCGAACTAAAGTCCTGGGATGGATGCGGACTAAAGTCCTCACTACTAACCTATTTGCCGATCGCACCTCCCGACACTCGCACAATTTCCCCCGCTCATAAAGCAAATTAGCAAAATCTCAACTATGCTAACGTAGGCAAGCAGCAATGCCTTGTCACGCAGGCGATTGACATACTTTAAAACAATTTATTTTATTGAGGAGCGGTGTATTCCCTATGGCAAACCTGATCGGCACAGACAGCAACGACTTTATTCTAGGTACGACCCAGGGCGATCGAATTCGTGGTTTAGATGGCGATGACACGCTCTCGGGTGCCGGAGGAGATGACACCCTAGAAGGAGACGCAGGCAAGGACCAGCTTCTGGGAGGCGACGGAGCAGATTCGCTGTTTGGGGGTGAAGGAAATGACGAACTCATTGGCAACCAAGGCCGCGATTTTCTTTCTGGTGGCAATGGGGACGACTCGATCCAAGGCGGTTTGGGCAACGATACCCTCGACGGCAACGACGGGTTAGACAGTTTGTTGGGAGATGCAGGGGACGACTTGCTTCGTGGCAATGCGGGCAATGATGTGATTGCCGGCGGTACTGGGAACGACACCCTCAGAGGCGGTGACGGCGACGATTCCGTGTTTGGGAATGGTGATGACGACTATCTGTACGGAGATGTGGGGAACGATTCTCTTAACGGCGGTCTCGGCAGGGATCAACTGTTTGGCGGTGACGGCAACGACTACTTTGCCGCGGGCGATGGCGATGACACTTTGTACGGCAATGCTGGCACTGATTCGCTCTTGGGAGAATCTGGCAACGACCAAATATTCGGCGGCAAGGCTAACGATACAGCGTCTGGCGGCAGCGGTTTGGATACGATTCGCGGCGATGAAGGCGATGACTGCTTGATGGGAGATGAAGGTAATGACTTCCTGTTTGGTGGCAAGGGTAATGATGTTCTCGATGGCGGTTTTGCCGATGATTCCTTGGCCGGAGGTCTCGGTGACGATACAATTTTGGGCAGTTTCGGCAATGACAATTTATTTGGGGCAGAGGGTAATGATTCTCTGATCGGAGGTGAGGGTTCGGATACTCTGACGGGCGGCAGCGGCAGCGATATTTTTGGATTGGGATCTGGGCCGGGAAGTTTGGTTTTAATTACTGATTACAATGAGGCTGAGGATTTCTTTGGACTGCCGAGCAATTTATCTTTCAGTCAATTGCAAGTCCGCCAAGGTAACGGTGCAAATCTCAGAGATACAGTAATTACACTTGACGGCAAGCTGTTAGCAATTTTGGTTAACACTCCGTCGGCGCTGATTGATGCTACTGATTTTATCAGTGTGACTGGGACGTTTTCCCCCAGACCAACGACTACGACTACGACTACGACTACGACTACGACTACGACGGAAACAACTCCGACGGCTACGACTCCAACTCCGACGACAACGACTCCAACTCCGACGACAACGACTCCAACTCCGACGACAACGACTCCAACTCCGACGACAACAACTCCAACTCCGACGACAACGACTCCGACTCCGACGACTACGACTCCGACTCCGACGACAACGACTCCAACTCCGACGACAACGACTCCGACTCCGACGACTGCGACAACGACTCCGACTCCGACGACAACGACTCCGACTCCGACGACTGCGACTCCAACTCCGACGGCTTCGAGGATTCCGACGGCGCCGACAATTACCATACCTGCTTCGATGGTGTCAATTAGTTCGATCGCCCCGACGCCGACTCCCGGACTGTTGCCAATGCCCGGCCAGACGCCGATCTTCCCGATACCGGTACCTCCTACACCTTTCGGGTTCTAGGTACGATCGCAGGAGCTTTCGCTACCAGTTATGAGTTGCGAGTTAGTGAATTAACTCGCAGCTCATAACTGGAGCGCTCAAAACTATTTAATGCCTTCCTCAGTCTGAGCCGAGGGTTCAGGTGAATCGGCCCGATTGTCTTCTAGGGGAGATAATTGTTGGGCGTACCCCAAGAGCGATCGAAGTTTCATGCGATGGATGTAAGGCCAGCCGCCATTGCCTTCAATATTCCTGAGCAATTTGTAAAGTGCTTGGCGGTTGTCGGGAAAAGACGCTTGGAACAAACCGTCCCGAATTTCCCGGTGCAAAGCTTCCAACGCCCGCAGCAAACCCAAAAGCAGCACGCTGTCTCCCTGACAATTTTCGGCTAAAGTCCGAATCGCCTCTGTCAGAGATTGCAGTTGAGACTCCAACTGTTCTGACTCTAAATCTTTGCCGTTGTCCATACCGCTGCTTCCTGTGAAATCTACAAAGCCGAAGTGCCCGGCCGCTGGTGTCAGCCGACTAATCAAGGTAGTGGCGATCGTCATTCGGGGGCAATAAGCAAAGTAACTTAAGTAGGTTGACGATCGCAATATTAATTTGCAGTCTAAGCCAAGAAAAGAGCACAACCCGTCGTAGGATGTGTATTGGGCTGCGATCCTTCCCTTTTGAGAAATCAAAAGTTCTTGCTTATTTTCACTGCACTGCACAAGATTTTTGTAGTCAATGCCGGTGTCGGTGAAGTGAGGGATCAGGATCTAAATGCTACCCGAGGCGCTGGCCTAGCCTGCCAGCGGGCAATTATATTTTGCTCGAACTAGGGCTTTTTCTTAATATAATCCGATGTTGGATATTGAGGTTGGCAATGAAATATCGTGCTTTAATTGTTGCACTTTTAGCATTTTGCATGAGTGCGCTGGTTGCTTGTTCTTCTGCTTCTGACACGACGGTGGCTACTACCGAGTTGCTCACCTACGACGAGATTAGGGGTACCGGATTGGCTAATAACTGCCCTAGCTTGGCAGAAACTTCTCGCGGCTCGATCCCCATCGAAGCGGGCGGCACCTATAAACTGGCTGGTATGTGTTTGCAGCCCACAACTTATTTTGTGAAGGAAGAACCTGCAAACAAACGCCAAGAAGCAGAATTTGTGCCTGGTAAATTGCTGACGCGGTTCACGTCGAGCATTGACCAAGTTCAAGGTACCCTCAAGGTTGGTAATGACGGCACTCTGACTTTTAAAGAAGAGGACGGCTTGGACTTTCAAGCAATTACGATTCAGTTACCGGGCGGAGAGCAAGTACCTTTCTTGTTCACCATTAAAGAGTTGGTGGCTACTTCCGATCCGGGAGTCGTTGCTATCAATACTTCTACGGATCTCAAAGGCGACTTTAACGTTCCTTCTTACCGCAGCGCAGGCTTTTTAGACCCTAAAGGTCGCGGTGTATCCACGGGCTACGACAATGCTGTCGCGCTTCCGGCTACTGACAATTCCAAGCTGAAACGCTCTAACGTTAAGCTGGCTGACACCCGCACCAAGGCGGGCAAAATTTCTCTCCAAGTTGCTAAAGTCAACAGCGCCACTGGCGAAATTGGCGGGATTTTTGAGAGTACGCAGCCTTCTGATACTGATTTGGGAGCTAGACCTGCTCTTGACGTGAAAATCCGCGGTTTGTTTTACGCTCGCATTGAGCCTTCTGTGTCCTAACATTGGCTTTGTGGATCGATCGAACTTGAGCAGTTTTTTGTCCTAAAGCTACTGCTCGCCCTTCATTAGCCAACAGTCTTGAGCACTATAACTGAAGACTGTTGACTAATGACTAAATTTATGATTACAGTGTTATTACGTTGCCAGTTATTAAACAACGATTTTTAATTAGTTAAAGTATTGCGGTTCAACAACTTTCGGACTATAATATGGTGTGAAAAATAAACATCAGTAAAAATACGGATGTTGCGGAACACTTGCCGATGACCCAGACCAAAAAGTGATACAAGCCCTGACGATATTGATGGTCGATTTCCAAATTTGAGGCGGGTGTTGAAGCTCTCAAGTCAATCAATGCGAGTAAATCTCAAATCGAAAAATAGAAAATCTCAGCTCCACTGACCCCCCAAAAAAATCGCAGCGCAGCCCCAAAGTTAAACAGGCGTGTGCTTGGTCACATCTATCAAGTGCTAGGATTACACCGCCTCAAGATATTTTTTTTAGACTAGATTAAACACCTTGTCTAAAGCAACATCAGTCCCCTGCTCTACCAACCCTTATGCCACCATGTCTACCACAGTCCCGAACGACCTAAAAAGCGAAAATTTGCAATTGTTGCGCCAGTACCAACATTCTGGATCGAATGAAGTCCGCAATCAGTTAGTTCAACTGAATATTGGACTTGTGAGAAAAGAAGTTTATCACTGGATCAACCAGTGCGGTGAAAGCTACGACGATTTGCTGCAAGTGGGGTGCATTGGGCTGATCGGGGCGATCGAGCGATTTGATATCTCGAAGGGACACGCTTTTAGTTCCTTTGCAATTCCCTACATTCGGGGCGAAATTCAGCACTACTTGCGGGACAAAAGCCCTTCAGTGCGAGTTCCCCGCCACTGGCTGGCCCTGGAACGCAAATCAGTCGCAGCAATCAAGGATTTGCAGGTACAGTTCAACCGCAAACCTACAGATGCTGAAGTAGCAGCGGTGCTTGAGGTGTCTGTAGCAGAATGGCAAGAAATTAAGTTGGCCCATCTCAACCGATCGCCTTTAAGTTTAGACGCGCCGGTGCAGGACGAGGATGAGGGGGCGACAAGTCTGGGAGAATTGGTGCCCGATAGCAAGTATCGGAGTTTTCAGTTGGCCCAAGAAGATCAAATTCGCGTACAGCAAGCTTTGGCGATGTTGGAACAACGGACTCGGGAGATATTGGAGTTTGTTTTTCTATACGATTTGACGCAGAAGGAAACAGCCGAACGCTTGGGTATCAGCGCGGTGACGGTTTCTCGGCGAGTTAAGAAAGGACTGGATTTGCTGAAGGAAATTATGACTAAACAGCTTTAGACAGTTGACAGTTGACAGTTGACAGTTGACAGTTGACAGTTGGCAGTTGACAGTTGACAGTTGACAGTTGACAGTTGACAGTTGACAGTTGGTCAGTTACTATCAATGACCAATGATATCATGTCCGGTCGATTAGGATAACAAAAAGGGTTCGTAGTGCGGACTTCAGTCCGCTCTAAAGCTGCGGACTGAAGTCCGCACTACAAACGAATGTTATTGCTGTTAATTGATCGGACACGATATGACTAATTTTTAGATACTGCGAACAAATTTATCGAGCCTTTCTACAGCTTTTTTAATTGTGCCTAAATCGGTGGCGTAAGACAAGCGAATATGATCGTCTGCACCAAATGCAATCCCTGGAATAACTGCGACTTGATGCTGTTCTAAGAAAGCATCGCAAAATTGCAGAGAAGTCATTCCAGTTTTACTGATATTGACAAACATATAGAAAGCGCCGTCTGGTTTGATGCAGCTAATTCCGGGGATGGCATCGAGCAATTCAAATATTACCTCACGCCGATCGGCAAAAGCTAAGCGCATTTTTTCCACAGACTCTTGGCTGCTTTCCAAAGCTGCGATCGCCCCGTACTGTGCAAAAGTACACACGTTTGAGGTACTGTGACCTTGAATGGTGCTGGTGGCTTTGATTAATTCAAGCGAGCCGGCCAAATAGCCAATGCGCCAACCTGTCATCGCATAACCCTTAGCAAAACCGCTGCTGATTATGGTGCGATCGAATATTTCTTTACCCAGGGAACCGATGCTGACGTGTTGGGCGCCCTCATATATAATTTTTTCGTAAATTTCGTCAGAAACGACTAAGATATCTCGATCGACTATCACCTCGGCGAGCGCTTTGATTTCTGCGGGAGTGTACACCATTCCCGTCGGGTTAGAAGGCGTATTCAGCACAAATAACTTGGTTTTGGGAGTGATCGCTCGATTTAGTTGTTCCGGTGTAATTTTATATCCTGTCGAAGCATCTGTCCGTACAATTACGGGCTTACCGCTAGCGAGTTTGACCATTTCGGGATAGCTCAGCCAGTACGGAGCGGGGATAATGACTTCATCTCCCGGCTCGATCAGAGCCATCATCAGATTGTAGAGCGAATGCTTGCCACCGTTGGTAACAAGGATATTTTCCGGTTGATAGTTGAGATTGTTGTCGTCGCGGAGTTTGCGGGCGATCGCAGCTTTTAACTGCGGTTCCCCAGCCACAGGGCCGTACTTAGTCTTCCCCGCGTCCAAAGCTTGCTTAGCCGCTGTTTTAATGTGTTCGGGGGTATCAAAGTCGGGTTCTCCCGTACTCAAACTACAAACATCAATCCCTTCGGCCCTCATGGCTTTAGCCTTAGCTGCGATCGCCAAGGTTATCGAAGGAGGAACCTCACCCACTCGTGCTGCCAACTTGATCATTGGATTTTAGATATTATATTTTTGACTTTAGATCATAGGTTGACAAATCTTGATATTCAACCCTGTCGTTAGGAAATTATGACATTTGTTTACGTATAGTGAATCTAAAATCTAAAATCTAAAATTTAAAATCGATTGAGGTTATGATTGTAGCATTTTTGATGCCTCGTTACCCTCAACCCCGATCTGCAAGCTTATGGATCTCAAATCTCTGATTCGCGACATTCCTGATTTCCCCAAGCCGGGAATTATGTTTCGAGACATTACAACTTTGCTCTGCAACCCCCAAGGACTGAGCTACACTATTGACACTTTAGCCGAAAAATGCTCTGCAATGTCTGCTGACTATGTGGTCGGCATGGAATCGCGGGGCTTCATCTTTGGCACGCCTTTGGCTTATAAAATGGGAGTGGGCTTTATTCCTGTTCGCAAACCGGGGAAACTACCAGGAGAAGTTTATTTTGCTGAGTACGAGTTGGAGTATGGTGTCGATCGACTGGAAATGCACAAAGATGCCATGAAACCCGGCAGCCGGGTGCTGGTTGTGGACGATTTAATCGCCACTGGCGGCACAGCGGCGGCGACGGTTCAGTTGTTGCAGCAAGCGGGCTGCGAACTTGTCGGTTTTGCTTTTGTGATTGAATTGCAGGCTTTGGGCGGGCGGCAGAAATTGCCGGATGTGCCGATCGTCAGCTTGGTTGAATATTAGTCAGTTGACAGTTGACAGAAGAGCCCGCCCGCGGAGTCGAGGGGTTGACAGCTTGCGCGCTCGCGACTTGCCCGCCCGCGAAGTCGAGGGGAGTCGAAGAGTTGACAGAAGTCAGTCGTCAGTTGTCAGTTGTCAGTTGTCATTAGTCCGATCGCGTCCGATCGATTAACCATAATAAAAGAGGTTTGTAGTGAGGACTTTAGTCCGCATTTGGCTTAAACCCGCAAGCAAGGACTTCCGCCATCACTACAAACATATAGCAATCCTATGAGCCGCGATCGATGCTTCACAAACAATTCATCAATCAAGCATCCCAAATTTCCAATCTAAAATCTAAAATCTAAAATCTAAAATTGTATGACTTCTGTTAAAGTAAATCGAAATGGGCGAATCTTGAGTTATATATTTGGCAACGAGACATTTAGCTATGTTGTCAAGCGACTGTTGCAAGCACTTTTAACCCTATTTTTAGCATCGGCTCTTTGTTTTGCAATTATTGAACTAGCACCGGGAAATTACTTAGATACTTTAAGCCAAAATCCCAAGATTTCGCCGGAGACACTCAAGCAACTCGAACAGCAATTCGGCTTAGATAAACCAGCGATTGTGCAATATGGGCTGTGGCTGAAACAAATTCTGACACAGGGGAATTTTGGCACGAGTTTTGTGTATCAGCGATCCGTAGCGTCGCTGCTGTGGGAACGGGTACCGGCGACGTTATTGATGGCGATCGCCTCTTTATTGGTAACTTGGGCGATCGCACTGCCTTTGGGAATTGTCGCGGCTGTCAATCAAAACCGTACAGTCGATCGGGTTTTGCAAGTAGTCAGCTACACGGGACAAGGATTTCCCAGCTTTATCACAGCCTTGCTGCTGCTATTTTTTGCTCAGAATACCTCGCCTCTTTTCCCAGTTGGAGGAATGACAAGCATCGATCATGCAGACTTACCTTGGTGGGGTCAAATCCTCGATTACTGCTGGCACTTAATCTTGCCAACAGTCGCCCTCAGCGTTACAGGTTTTGCTGGTTTGCAAAGATTGATGCGCGGACAATTATTAGACGTGCTGCGTCAAGATTATATCCGCACAGCACGGGCTAAAGGTTTGCCGGACAATCGAGTAATTTACATTCACGCTCTGCGGAATGCGATTAATCCCTTAGTGACGCTGTTGGGTTTTGAGTTTGCGAGTTTGTTGAGCGGTGCGTTTATTGCTGAATTTTTCTTTAATTGGCCTGGTTTGGGAAAGCTGACTTTGGATGCGGTGAACAATCAAGACTTGTATTTAGTCATGGCGAGTTTGATGATGGGCGCTACCATGTTGATTGTTGGTAATTTGTTTGCGGATTTGCTGTTGAAGGCGGTCGATCCTCGGATTAAGCTGGAAAATCTTAAATAGTGCGATCGCGGAATTATATTATCATGTCCGATCGATTACTCTAACAAAAACCATTTGTAGTGTGGACTTTAGTCCGCTTCCATGCTGCAGACTGAAGTCCGCACTACAAACCTGATTGATTGCGGTCGATCGACAGGACACAATATTATAGAAACCGCCAAGGTGGTTAGGACATTCTGAACTACTGAAACCCTTGATTCTATTCCCTTCTTCCCCTAGTCCCCAGTAAGAGAGACCCTAGGGAGTGTTTTCAAACTACTCCTTGAGGCCCCGATCCCCCTCGCATCCCCCTTAAAAAGGGGGACTTTAAGAGCCTTTCTCCCCCCTTTTTAAGCTACCGTGTACACACAACTTGCCAAAACCTTGCTGTGTCTGACACAAGCGGCATTTAGGCAAGGTTTTTAGATTATCAAGACTATTGTCAATAGTTCTGGCTTATTGATAATAGTTAACGGGAAATCAAGGATTAAAAAAATAAATATCCGTTTTTTTCCATCATTTGATTTTCTACTCGACTTGTGTGTACACAGTAGCCTTTTTAAGGGGGGCCGGGGGATCTTAGAGTTTGAAAACACGCCCTAGTCCCTTGCTATATATCAGAGGTAGGGACGCGGCATTGCCGCGTCCCTACAGGGATCTATATTATTGCTGGTTGTGCCTTAATCCGGGAAATCAGGGCTTAAAGTAATCGAAAAAGGAACATCTGGGTTTGGTCTAAAATCACTTCCTTCTGCTGTATACTGCGTATTTCCAGCTTTTAAAACAGCAGGTCCACCACAAGCTTTAATTAAGTCAGTACCATTCCTGACTCTGGTATTTACACAGCCGAATTCACTAGATCCATCAGGTCCGATAATTGAAATCGAATTCAAGATTCCAATTTCACGCGCAGGTAAAGTAACCACAGCAGAACGAACAGTCAGATTGTTGGGAACAGGAATGGCTTTGAGGTCAACGGTAAACTTGCCTCCAGTAATGTAAATTGTTTCCGTGATATCATCTGGAACTGCAAATGAAACGCGATAATCTCCCGAGGAGGCTGCTAGGGCGATTCCACCAGTAAAAAAGACCGTCATTGCCAAAATACAGCTCAAAAAGACTGCATAATTTTTTTTCATTTTTTCTCCTTCTAGTTAATGCAAATGATTGGGTTTCTTGTCAGTTAATGCGCGAATATTGAATTGCTTCGCATATATAGCCTTTCTCAGAAAGATGAGGTACTATCCGACGGCATAGGGCATAGGGCATAGGGCATAGGGCATAGGGCATAGGGCATAGGGCATAGGGCATAGGGCATAGTCCAAACCGGGCATAGGGCATAGTCCAAACCGGGCATACCTCGCTTTTTTGAGAACCGCTATAAGTAAGACGATCTAAGGAGGGAATTTGTGATTTTTTGACTTAGGTACTTTTTTTACAAGATTGGCTCAAAACTTGAAGACAAAGGTCAATTCATCAACTACACAAAGGTATAAATTATGAAGAGCGATCGCGCAGTTTCACTGCCAGCAAATAGCGCTCTCTTTTTCAACAAAGAGAGAGCACTCTGTTTTTAATTGCCTTAAAAAATCTTGACAACTGGCATACAGCTTTAACTTATCACTGATGACTGTCTTAAAGACGCGGTGGTAGCTTCTAAGCTTTCACATTTTTTAGGCCAAGACTCATCTATCGGCTTGACAGGTGTATTATTTGACCATTTTCCCATATCGAACTGCAAGGTATCAACTGCTGTACCTTGGATCGCTCGATCGAGCGCAAACCATATATAACGCCAGTTCAAGTCGTCCGCTTGGGACTTAGCACCTCCTAATGCTTTAGCCAAAAAGTCAGGCAACAAAGCTTTCGTATCGGTTACAGATTGATTGTGATTCGCAGATAAACTCGGGTTGCCAGTATCATCGCTGTTAGAAAAGTAAATTTTCTTATGTTTGCTGGCTATTGCCTCAAAAGGATGTTTCCAAGAACATGGAGAGACGATCGTATCTTGCTTTCCGTGAAGGATTGCCACGGGCACGGTTAAGCTTTTGCCAGTATCTTCAATCTTCATCGGGTTTTTGACAAAGGGAGAACCCTTAAAATATCGATCGAGCAAGTCTCGAACAAAAGCCGGAAGATTGGATAGAGAATCTGGTACTGGATCGGCGGCAACCACTTGCAGCGGCATCAGTTTTTGTTGCTCTTGAGAAAGGTAGTAAGGCCAGCTAAGAGCGAACAAACCTCCCATAGAATGACCGAAAAAATAAACATCTATATTGGCATCGCTCAGCTTTTGCGCTGGCTGAGTTTGCGGTATTGTTACGCGATCGAATGCGCCTGAGGTACTCTTTATAGCAGCTTTTATCCAATCTTTGGGACTGGAATGCAAGCTTTCTACTACCGCCGATATCAGTTCAATCTCATGTTCAATTTGACATTGACCCTCGTCTTTATAACTGTCTTTTTGATAATCTGGGAAAAAGACAAAATATCCTTGTTTTACGAGATGTTCTAAGTGGGTTTCGTAAAGAGCTGGTATACCTAAAGAAAACCCGTGCAGGTAAACTACAGCTTTAAAATTATTGGTTTTGGGATCGCGGTAGGGCGTGTCAGGTACGTAGGATTTAATGTAATTACCCTGCTGGTGGCTTCCCGCGATCGAAGTTTGATAGGTTGGTGAAATGTAAGAATAATCAGGTTCTGTTGGTGGCTGAGGCTTGCGAGAATGTAAAGTTACGCTGGACATAGATGAGTCATCTCCCTGCTTTTATCATCTGGTTGATTGTTGCTTTCATTGTTTTTTCCTCTCAATTGTTAGTTTGAAAAGTTTTTGCACATTTGAGACTTGTTAATCAGAGCTTGTATCTCTGACAAGCCTCAGCAAACAAACGCTCGATCGCTCTCGCTTTTGCTTGCTCTATCTATAAGACAATACGGTTTACTTGTATTGGGTGGGTTTTGCCTTAATACAGTCGATTATTTCATGAATTATTCGCTAAACCCACCCCTACCGCAATATGGTTGGCTTAAGAAATTCGTCAAAAATCCTTAAGTAAACCGTATTGATCTATAAGACGCTCGCGCAGATCGATTTGGGAATTTTTTGAGTTACGAGCATTTTTGGCAAAATAGGCGCAAAAGTCGAAAAAAATCTGCTTTTTTGCAGCAAAACCTTACAGCAGAAAGCGCGCACCCGCGATCGCGATCTTTAAATGTTTCCACCAGTACCCGCCCTGCTATCACCCAAATACTCCAGCGGTGGGGGTAAGGCTTACTGCATCGACTTGTCTAGATAGTTACTCTACCCAGCACGAGGGTAGGTGAAACAGGTTTAGCTAGACTTATGAAGTTTTGTTACTATTTTGTTCTACTTTTGAGGCTTTTTTCGACTTACCCACCTATTTTGAAAAAATTGCCTCTAACTCGAAAAATTTCACAAACTGCCCTCTGACAATAGTTCGGACAGTTTTTTAACGACCCTGTAAGCCTTGCGGAGGAAGCCCTGCCATTATTAACGCATTTTAGGAAACTTAGGGCTGGACTTAAACCTTAAAAACATAGTCTACCATATAGCCAGCAAGGGTTTCGGACACTCTATCGCATCTAAAACTGTCCGAAGTATTGATAGAAATAAAAGTTCACAAATGTTTTAAAACGTCTTTAACTTCAGAACGTGCGGGGTAAAACAATTGCTCGGACAGTGCCTTGCGGTAAGCTTGTTTGGCACCCGATCGATCGCCCAATGCCAGCAATACTTTCCCTTGCCAGTAATCAGCCGTCACCGGGTTAAACTCCTTTAATGTTTTGGCCAGATGCAAGGCTGCTTCCCACCATCGCCGACTTTTTGCCTCTTCTCCCAATTCCCGATAACTTTCTGCCAGCCATGCCACCGCAGGGAGCGATCGCACGTAACCCCCTTCTGACAAGCATTCCCACCCCCGCAGCATCACTTCAACTGCTTCTTGGTGTCTCCCCGCTAAAGCCAACACCCGCCCGTGTCGAAACCAAGCGTCGGCTAGATCCGGCTGAAGTTGCGGCCCCTTGGCAGAAAGTACGCAACCGCGATCGCAATCCTTAAATGTTTCCACCAATACCCTCCCTGCTGTCACCCAAATACTCCACCGATGGGGAAAGCGTTCTAGCATTTCTTCTATGAGGGAAGGGGAAGTAGTTTCGATCGGTTGATGTTCTTGCCCCCCCTTGTTGAAGGAGGCATCGGGGGAATTGATGCGAAATTCCTCCAATCTGCCGGCAGCAGGCAAAATCTCGCACAGTGCGCGATAGATTTCACTGTCTTTCTGATACAGCGCATAAGCTTTCAAAATTGCATCGGCTGCTGCCTGGGAATTGCTAGTGTGGAAGAGACACCGGGCATAGTGATACCAGCCATTAGGACTTTTGGGGTGTGCCTGCGTAAACTCGAGCAACAGTGCAATTGCTTTGTCCCGCTCGCCCCGGCACAGATGGTAAAATGACAAAACCTGATGAGCGCTGGCAGAATTAGGAGTCAAAGCTAAGGCAGCTTTTATCAATTGCTTGGTGTGTTTGCCCTCATCGCCGGAAATTAACCCTCGGTGGCAGCGATAAGTCGCTAGCAATTCGATCGCGCGACAATCATTGGGAGCTAATTCGATCGTTCTTTCCAAACGCCTCTCGGCTTCTTGAAAGTTGCCGCTAACTAACAACAGAGGGCAACTCTGGCTTAAAGCAACAGCATCATCTGGGTTGAGGGATAAGACGGCTTCAAAGGCACGCAGCGCTGCCACAGGGGATTCTGCATCCAAGTGAACCTGCGCTAGGGCGTACCAGTGGGCGGGGTTGTCGGGTTCTGCGGAGGCGGCACAGGAGAAGAGTTGAACGGCTGTGAAAGGGCGATCGCGACAAGCTTCAATTAAGCCATTGATATGCTGTTGAGTTGAAATATGGTGCGACAACGGCAAAGCATTTTGATAAGCTGCGATCGCCTCTGTATTGTTTCCCATGAGATGCAAAATTTTCCCCAGTTGCAGACACACATCCATCAAACGGGGCTGGCGAACGAGCACTTGGCGGTATTCCTGAACGGCTTGTTGCCACTGTCCCGAACTGTAAAGGCGATCGGCTAATTCTAAACGTTTCTTCCATCCCGAAGGATACTGCTGCACGTAATTGCTTAAGGTTTTCAGTTTCTGTTCTTGTCGGTTAGGCTTCTCTTCTAAAACGAGGTAAGCATTCATTTCTAATCCAGAAAGCTGGACGAGCTGTACCATATATGCGGGAGTTTTTCCAGACATATTGCAGTAATTTTGTAATTAATTAATCCTGAAGTACACCTTGTATTTATCAATATTTTTGTAGTTGGCAATTTGTCGCAACTAACCTGTTTTTTATTGTTTTTTACAATAGAAAATCCAGGTTTTGTATCTATTTTTCTTACTTCCGTTTCGCTCGAACAAGTTGGTTCTTGCAATTGGGAGTTATCTAAGCCTAAAACATAGCTGTGCAACTTTTTTTGCAGAATTATTCGTGCTTGTTGCACCCTTTTTCGCGCGCTGTCGTTGGAGATTGCCAGTTGTTTGGCAATTTCTTGGTACGGCATTTCTTGGTAGCAGCGCAGGAGAAAAGCAGTACGGAGTTTTGTTGGTAAAGCATCCACAGCATTGCGGATGCAAGCATCCAATTCACGGTTTATAATTATTGCTTCTGGAGATGTCATGCTAGCAAAAACAGACGAGTCTTCTGTAGCAGCAATTTTTTCAAATCTATCGATTCTTATGGCTGCTTTAACACGTTCTCGGTGCATATCCATGCAGAGGTTGTGAGTTAGTTTAGTCAGCCACGCTTTGGGATTAGTAACTTTACTTGCAACTTCAAGCCATTTTTCCCAAGCTTTGATTCTGGCTCGACTGAGCGCTTCTTCAGCTTGCTCGTGATTGCCTTTCATCCAACTCAGGCAGCGCTTATAGAGATAGTCTTGATGCTGCAACCACAACTGCCAAAAGTCGGTGTCATCCCTCTCATCCTTCTTAACCCGAAAATCTTTCACTTTTATTCGATTTTCTAAATACACTGGATTTTTCATGAGATAACTAAAGGAGATTTACAAAAATGTTTTGAGTTTTTGCAATAATAACTAATCTGCTAATCTAGCATTTCTACTGGGCTATTAAGTCATGTAGTATTAGTTAAAAAAAGTTCTACTTTCTGAATTAAATATACCGCCCACTTCTTGACAATCCAAGTCTTGCATAAAATTTATGGGGCTGGTATGGTTGTATCAAAACTTTACATTTCTTGTTTTTCTTAAACTGAATCAGGCGACAGGAAGCGATTTTATATAGAACCCATTTGAGTTTTTTGAGGCTGCAAACGCTTTAACTTGACAAAGTTAATATGTATCCGCTCAATAAATCGGGGGAAATCGCTCACTGATAAGTCTCAAACATCGCAAAATCGTTCCCAACACGGTAGCCTACCCCGATTTATTGAGCTACCGCGTACACACAACTTGCCAAAACCTTGCTGTGTCTGACACAACCCGCATTTAGACAAGGTTTTTAGACGCTCGATCCTATTATCAATAGTTTTAATTTATTGATAATGGCTGACGGGAAATCAAGGATTTAAAAAATAAATTTCCGTTTTTTTGCGTCATTTGATTTCCAACTCGACTTGTGTGTACACCGTAGCCGCCGGCGCGGGGGCTACCTATGTGAATAACTTTGCCGGGGCGACTTCGACAACGCTGTTTGTAATTGACAGCAATTCGGATGTTTTGGTGCGGCAAGATCCGCCGAATAATGGAGTGTTGAATACGATCGGATCTTTGGGAATTGACGCTTCTACCGTCCTTGGCTTTGATATCAGGAGTGTTGGCGGCAACGAAACGGCTTTGGCTGCGATCGATGTTGGCGGAGTTTCGAGCCTGTACAATATTAATCTGACGACTGGTCGGGCTTCGATCGTCGGTCAAATTGGCGACGGGCGATCGATTAAAGGTTTGGCACTGACTTTGATTTAAATGCTAAATTCCAGCGATTTTAGATTGACTTTAGGGCAATCTAAAATCGACTTGGATTGCATTTATTCGCTCTCTTATCTTGAAAATATCTGCGTCCATCTGCGTTGATCTACCTTGCATCTGCGGTTGACCGGCTCTATCAAAGATGCAATGCAAGTCTAATCGTTTGGGCAATTCCCAATTCCCAATTCCCAATTTGAGGTAACATATTATTTTGACAAAAAAGATAAAATGTTATCCCAAGTTTTTTACTTGCTACGTTCTCGCGCGGATGGCAAATATCTCTCCGCTAATCCCAATCCAGATTCGGCAGTTAGTTACTTGCTGATGTTTCGCGAAGACTATGATGCTTTGAGCTATCTCAACGCTCACGCGGCCGAGGTTGCCGATCGATTTGCAGTAGAATCTATCTCCGGTTCGTCGGTGAAAAAGCTACTGGAACGTTGGGGATTTAATGGTGTGGGGGTTGTTCAAGACCCGCTGTTACCCAATATTGAGTTTTTATTGACAAAGAATTGACAATTGACAAGGTTTGTGCATTACCCGGTTTCTGGTAGAAATCGGGTTTTTGCTGAAGTTTTTGACCGATCGCCCGATCGAGCTTCCCGAGTCCGAGGCCCCATATTTAGTGCAAATTGTCAAATTTGTCAAGCTTTTACCCTAAATCTGAATCCTGTTGTATATTCGTAGTTTGATATATTCCGACACGTCAGTACACAACCTATGGTTCGAGAATTAGAGCGATCGAGTGCCAGCGAAAAACGCAACCTGTCCGATTTTCCCGAAACAGCACCCGCAGCCAATCCAGTATTTTTCAGGACTTACAGCCGCCGTACCGAGACAGGGCGGGAGACTTGGGCCGAAGTGTGCGATCGAACCGTCAAGGGTTTACAGAAGCTGGGAAACCTCACCTCCGAAGAAACACAACTGCTGCACCGGATGCAAAACGAGCTCAAAACCCTCGCTTCAGGGCGCTGGCTGTGGGTAGGTGGCAGCAAATGGATCGAACAGCCAGAGAACTTTTCCGGCGCTTATAACTGTTCCTCAACCAACATTCTTGACTGGCGCGCCTTTGGCTTGTTGATGGATTTGGCAATGATGGGCTGCGGCACCGGTGCAGTCTTGGAACCAAAATATATCGATCGACTGCCGCCCATTCGCAACCGCTTAACCGTAACAGTGCAAGGTGCGATCGGCTCAACACCCGCTGCATCCCGCCGCCAAGAAACCGAAGTAAAAATAGACGAAAAAACCGCCACTATCTATGTCGGAGATTCCCGCCAAGGCTGGGTAAAATCCTATCAAACTCTGCTGGAATTATCCACAGATGAAAGATTTGCAGGAGAAGCTGAAATCTTCATCGACTTAAGCGACGTTCGCCCGGTAGGAGAACCTTTAAAAGGCTTTGGCGGAGTCGCAAATCCGGTGAAATTGCCGGAACTTTATCAGCGGTGTGCGGCAATTTTAAATAAGGCTCAAGGGCGGCAGTTAAATTCAGTTGAATGTTGTGTATTGATTGACGAAGCTGCGGTCACAATCGTGGCGGGCAACATACGCAGATGTATCGCTTACGGGACAAAGGTTTCAGCGATTTCTGGCATGAAGCCGATCCAAGATATTCAGGTTGGGGAGTTGGTGTTAACTTCATCCGGTGAATATCGTCCTGTTGTTAATAAATTTATCCAAGGTACTCAGGATGTTGTAGAAATCCGTACCCCAGTGACTTCGATTCGCTGTACTGCTAATCATCGCGTTGCTGTCTATGACGGACTGCGGTCTTACACTTGGAAATATGCAGGCGAATTGCAAAAGGGCGATCGTCTCATATCCGTCCCTCATAATAAAGGTGCTGATTGTGCTAGCACTGATTATGCTTGGCTGGTAGGCTTTTATATTGGAGATGGCTATGCCAATCGGCGAAAAACTGGACAGTCTGAAGTTGTCTTTGCTTTTTCTAAATCCCGACTTGAGGGAAAACTAGGTGAAAAATGCCTTCGTATCCTCCGCAATCTAGGATATACTCCTACTGTTGCTTGTGGGAGCAAGGGAAATTGTGGCTTCATCAAGGTTTATCGGAAAGATCTAGCTGAAGAACTTTTAAAATACAAACAGCCTTGGGGAGTTCCAGTAATTCCAGAAATAATTTGGAAAGGTACTCCTGAAATTAGAGCTGCTTTTATCGCAGGATTGAGCGATGCAGATGGCACTCCTTCCCGAAATGTTTTGGTCAACTCTAGCAAGTTAGAGTTTTTACGAGAAGTGCAAAAGCTAGCTCTCTCGTTAGGAATTGCTACTACCTTGTACGAGCGCGAACCTAAAACTTTGAAAGGTAGAGACAAAATCTATGACGGTTGCCACTGCATTCACATTCGAGGTTTGCAATCCCAAGCTGTAGCTGTAGCTTTAATTAATCAGTTTGCAGTGCGGGATGATTTCACGCTCAAGTTAGCTAAAAAGAATGGGCTGACTTTACCCTATCAATTTGCTAAAGAGTTAGCAGCAACAGGATGGAAACCTGAAACTATTTGTAGGGCTGATGTACTCTGGAGCGATGCCAAAGGGAGACCGGGATATTTCCGAGATGCTAACTTTGACACTCTTTTAGCTGAAGACTTAGTAAATCCTCACTGGTTGCCAATAGAAGTTCTGTTTGTAGCACCGGCGGGTGAAGCTGAAACTTTCGATATTGAAGTCGAAGGTGATCACGAATTTATTGCTGATGGCTTGCTAGTGCACAACAGCGCCGGAATGCGTCAGTTTGAATCTGGTGATGAACTAGGAGCAAATGCTAAAAACAATTTGTGGCAACAAGATGAAAGTGGCAACTGGAGAATCGATCCAGAACGCGATGCCCTTCGTATGGCAAATCATACGCGAGTTTTTCATACCAAACCTACACTAGAAGAATGTATTGATGCCGTCCGCAAACAGTATTATTCGGGCGAAGGTGCGATTCAATGGGCCGGCGAAGCTGTAGCTCGATCGAACGTTGACTTACTTTCTACACCTAGTCTTAAAGTTGAGTTCTTGAAAGCTTACAACGAAGGAAAAGCTAAAGATTGGTTACAGAAATGCTATCCAAAACTGACTGATGAAGAATTAGATCATCGGTTAGTTCGTGTAGGTTTAAACCCCTGTGGTGAAATAATCGGCTCGAATTTTTTCTGCAATTTGTCTGAGATCCACCTCAATCAAATTGACCCTTACAATTTCAAAGAACAAGAGGAAGCTTTCAAAGCAGGAGCTCTATCTGTTGCGGTACTTCTCAATCACAAATTTCTCGAACCCCGCTACCAATACAGCCGCGAATTAGACCCGATTGTCGGCGTATCTTTTACTGGATTGTTCGATTTCTTCGTTCACGCTTTCGGTGTTGAGTGGCTGCGCTGGTGGGTAGAAGGCCGCCCGCAAACTCCCCAGGGAATTGCGTTTAAACAGCGGGAAGAAGAGTATTTGACTGGTTGGCGGGAGATTGTGAATCGGGTAGTATGGGATTATTGCGATCGCCATTCCTTGAAACGCCCCAATCGCTGCACAACCGTGCAACCATCCGGCACCAAATCTCTGCTCACAGGCGCTTCTCCGGGGTGGCATCCGCCCAAAGCCCAGCGTTTTATTCGCCGAATCACTTTCCGCAAGAACGACCCCGTAGCCCTCGCCTGCATCGACTACGGATACAACGTGATTCCGTCGCAATCTGACAAAGATGAAAACGGCAATTTGCTCAACAATCCTTTCGATGAACGCTGCACGGAATGGCTGGTAGAAATACCAGTTGCTGTAAGTTGGGCTGACTTACCCGGTGCTGATGAAATTGACATTAACAAGTTCTCGGCGGCCGCGCAAATGGACTTTTATATGCAAGTGCAAAAGTTCTATGTCAGACACAACACTTCAGCCACAATTGAACTGCGGGAAAATGAAGTTGAAAGCTTGGGAACTCGGATTTACGAAGCGATTCGCGATGACGAAGGCTATATTTCCGCAGCCCTGTTAGCCCGGTTTGATGCTCTCGAAACTTTCCCGCGTTTGCCCTTTGAACCGATAAATAAGGAAACTTACACCAAAATGGTTGCAGAGGCTTTATCGCGTCGCGAAACAGAGGTTTTCCACATAGCTTTAAGGCGTTATGACATGGGTGAAATGATGGATTCCGGGCCTGCGGGCTGCGATTCTGATAAGTGTTTGATGCCTGAGACTAAGTAGATTTAGCTTTAGCTTTAATATGAGAAATCCCCTGCTTTTGGGGATTTTTTTTGTAAAAAAATGCTAAACTCTCGATCGATGCCGTTCTGGACAGTCCTAGGCGCAACTGTCATAATTAAGTAGAATGCGTCATAGCAAATCTGGGTTTTCGACCCCGTTGATTCTTCAAGTCGGCGCAGGCCGACTTTGTTTGTATAGACGCGGTTTCAACCGCCCAGTATAGAAATTATGAAATCGGTACAGTGCATGAGTAGTGTGGGGGAAAAACTAAAACAGCGACGGCAATTGCTGTCTTTGACACAGCAGCAAGTTGCTGATGAATTGGGCGTGACTGTAACCACTGTGAAAAATTGGGAAGCGGGCCGACATATTCCAAAGCTTTATGTGGAACAGACGAAAGCATTGTGCGACCTCCTGAAGCTTTCCCTAGACGATTTGGTAGATTAAATATTTTTTAAATTTGTAAGTAAAAAATAGCACCTAAAAACCAGTGAGGTCAATATACTATGAAGATTCGCTGTATTGCCAACAAAGGAGCTTATCTACCGGAAAATTACCTAAATCCACCGTTAGACATCACGAAAGAAACTGAATTCAAACTTATCGTAGGTAAAGAGTATATTGTCTATGCTATCTCTGAATGGCAAGGGAATTTATCGTACTATATTTGCGATGAACGCTATACTTATTATCCCATACACAATCCAGCCCCGTTATTTGAGATAGTAGATGCCAGATTTTCTCGGTACTGGCAAGTGCAATTAGCCACTAACGGTTTGTTAGAAATTGCTTTTGAGCATTGGTTCTCCATACCTTATTTTTACGAAAAACTAACTGACGGAGAAACAGAAGCAGTTTTGATTTGTGATAAAATCAAAGAACTCATGGACGCTGAATCTGAAATTCCTCAACCCCAACCTTTCTCAGTTGAGGAATTGCTCGCGATGCCTCCATTGCAGCCGGCTCGACTAGCAAAAATCCCTGGTTGAAATCATGTCAGACCATCAAAATGAACCTAGAGAATACGATGCAGTCAAGGGCGGTCAAAATTTAATTCCTGTCAATGCTGCGGTGCTTGGAGGCATTCCTGGCCTTAAAAGCCGCTTGGCCTCGCCCGCTGTCGAAGTTAGAATCGCCACACTCTCCGAAGCGCTGAAATATGGAGAAGCAGGCTTAGATTTGATAATTCGAGCATTGCAAGATGAGTCAATGCAGGTAAAATTTGCTGCCTATTCACTGCTGAAAGATAGAAATGAGGAGAAGATAAAGCAACATTTACGTAACTATTTTGAATTTGATGTCATCACAGTCGATGCGTATGGAAAAGAAAACAGCCGCAGAAAGTCGTTTTCTCACTTCTTTTCTGAAGACTTAGGTAACTCAATTGTACTGGAAATGGTTTACATCCCCGGCGGCACATTTATGATGGGTTGCCCCAACGACGAAGAGGGAGTAAATTATCAGCAAAGTCACCAGCATCAAGTCACAGTACCAGCTTTTTTTGCAGGCAAATACTCCATCACCCAAGCACAGTGGCAAGCAGTGATGGGAAACAACCCATCCCATTTCCAAGGTGAAAAACGTCCTGTAGAAAATGTATCGTGGGATGATGCGGTAGAATTCTGCGGCAAACTCTCGCTACAAACCGGGAAAAAATATCGCCTCCTGAGTGAAGCAGAATGGGAATACGCCTGTCGTGCGGGTACAACAACCCCATTTCATTTTGGGGAAACCATTACCCCGCAATTAGTCAACTATAACGGATACGGGCCCTACGCAAACGCCCCCACAGGACTTTCCCGTAAACAAACAACTGATGTCGGGAGTTTTCCCCCCAATGCCTTTGGACTGTGCGATATGCACGGCAATGTTTGGGAGTGGTGCAGCGATACGTGGCACGAAGACTGTAACGGTGGACCAACTGACGGAAGTTCCTGGGAAACTGGCGGCATAAGGGATGGTCGAGTGGTGCGTGGCAGTTCCTGGTTCGAGACTGCGCTCACTTGCCGCAGTGCCTATCGTGCCATGAGTTTTGTGGGCCTTCGCTCCCCGTTCGCCGGTTTTCGCGTGGCTCTGGTTTTCGCGTAATCTCCGTAGCTAGATGACCTACTTATTTAATAATATCTTTCCGCTTCTGCAATAGCAAAGTTGCGGTTAAATAAACTGCTGCGTGCAATCCTAAAATTCCCCAATTCAAAGCCAAGTTTTGCCAAGTTGGCTCGTAGACGGCGCTTTTCTCGAATAATTGCGGTAGGATTGTTCGATCGGGTAATTCGATCGGCTTTGGCACCATCGCGTTCACGTTAACCAAGCTGCCGTAAGCGCCCACAGACCACCGACTGACCGTCAACCACGAAATATACTGACCGATTTTCTCGATTTTAAACAGACTTCCCAGACTGAACAGGACTCCTGAAAAAATAATCTGCGGCACTAACAGCAAAGGTAAAGCACTGTTCGCCTGACTGCCATTCTTGACAAATGCCGATACCATCAATCCCAAACTCATGCTGGCCAGCAGCGTTAAAAATGTGGTAATAGCTAAGCCCAGCGCCCAAGAGATTGTATCCGGTGACGGCTGTTTAAAGCCAATTAAAATTACTCCTGTCATCAGCAATGTTTGCAGCAATGCCAATCCCGCTAGCACTACAAACTTGGAACCAACATAGGGCAATAAACCTAAATTTACCAATCTTTCTCGCTGGTAAACTGCTGATTCTTTGACAATTTCTTGCAAAGAACTTGACAAACCTACCCAAATAGCTGCTGATGTAAATACAAACACAATTCGCAGCGCTAAAAAAGCGAGGGCTGGGTCATCTGCTGTGCCTGTTACCAGCGGTTCTATATCTTTGATTCCGGCTAGCAAAATCGGGCAAACGGCAGCAGTTAACAGTCCTAAACCCACGTTAACCGGATCGCGTAAAGTTAGCTGAAAATAGCGATCGGCGAGCAATAAAAGTTGTTTAATTGGGGAGACTCTGGCGGGTTGGGGAAGTTGCGCGGGTGGGGCTTGTTTTTGCGGTGCTTTGGGACTCAGGGGCGCGGCAACATAGCGCTGGTAATAGGCGGAATTGCGATATTTGTTCGCCCATTCTTTGATAACTGTTTCGCTGGTTTCTAGTTGGTTGTAGATTTGGGAAAAGTCGGCTTGACCTACTCCAAAAAAGTTGGTGGCATCTGCTGGCGGGCCGAAGTAGCAAAGGTAGCCGTTGCGGCCGAGAAACACTAGCCGATCGCACAAATTGACATTTGCCGTAGCGTGCGTCACTAAAACCACCGTCCGCCCTTTATTTGCCAACTTTCGCAGCAGTTCCATCATCGTTTTGTCCAACCCGGGATCGAGTCCGGAAGTCGGTTCGTCCAAGAAAAACAACTTCGGATCTGCCAACAACTCGACGCCGATGCTCACCCGCTTTCTCTGGCCGCCACTGAGTTTGGCGATCGGAATGTTCCGCTTGTGAGACATATCAATATCTGCCAGAGTCTTTGTCAAAGCTTGCTCGACATCCGTATCCGGCGGCAGTCGCAATTTAATTGCATAAGTCAGGGCTTCTTCCACCGTCAATTCGCCGTGAACTACATCATCTTGCGGCACGTAACCGATTAAAGAACTGTAGGATGCAAAGTTTTTTCGCAGTTCCTCGCCGTTGACGTAAACTGCGCCGCGAGTTGTGGTTTCAATCCCCAGCAAAGTCCGCATTAATGTGGATTTTCCCGCACCGCTTCCTCCGACTAACGCCACTAACTGTCCGGGCTCGATTGTTAGGGAAATATCGTTGACGAAAGGTCGAACTAAGTTAATTGCTTCCAAGCGGATCGGATTTCCCGGATCGAGGACGGTGATTTCTTCATTTTGATAAATTAGCAGAAAAGGGCCGATCCGAATTTTTGCACCTTCGGTTAAAACCGCTGTTTTTTTGATGCGTTTACCGTTAACAAACACGCCGTTAACGCTGGTGTCTGTGAGGATGTATTCTCCGCGTTTGTTCGCATCGATCGTACAATGGGTGCGGGAGACGATCGGCGAATTTAACTCTAGCGTAGAAGTGCGATCGCGTCCCAAGACGACCGATCGATTTCTCAGAGACACAGACTCCCGCGAACCCAAAACGGCCAGCGCCGGACTTCCGGGATTGAAATAACTTACCCGCACCGGATTTCTCAAATCTTTACCGACGCGCAACTCGATTCCGTGCTGCAAAACGCAGCCTTGATTCGGAGTTATAGCAGTTTCAGCAGGAAGTACAAATAACCCGCCACTGCTGGGTTTGACGCCATCGCCGTCATAGATGCGATAGTCGTCTCCTTCTTGGCGCAAAATAGCTTGACATCTCGACAGTTTCTCCCAGTCTTGAGGAACTAGCAAGTCAGCTTTGTCGGGAGCTCGCCCCAGTACGTGTTCAGTCTTTGTCAGTTCCAAGCGTACCACTTCGCCTTGATAGTCGATTTCTAAATAGGGGTTGGCGATTAAGTTTGTTTTTTTCTGGGTGTGACCGGTCATAGGATTTTAGGTTTTAGATTTTTGATTTTAGATTCGACGATAATTCAGTATTCAAAACATGAGTAATGTTATATCATGTTTAATAATCAATGCTGACCAGCACCTCACTAATTCCCAGCTATCCCAATTCGGGTAGCTTTCAGGAAGCTGCTTTGGCACTAGATAATATTTCTACCAAGCTAATTCCTCCCTACCATGAGCTACTGCATTAATCCCAACTGCCGCTATCCAGAAAATCCACAAAATCAGGAGAATATCAAGTTTTGCCAAAGCTGCGGCTCAAAGTTGTTGATAGACGAACGCTATCGGGTAATTAGTGTTTTGGGACAAGGAGGCTTTGGCAAAACTTTTGAAGTCAGAGATAGAGACGAGAGTCGGAAAGTTTTAAAAGTTCTGATTAACAACGATCCTTTGGCGGTGGAACTGTTTCAGAGAGAAGCTCATGTTTTGCAGCGGCTGAAGCATCCAGGACTTCCGAAAGTAGAACCCGACGCCTATTTTACTTTCAAACCTAACGATACGAGCAATTTGTTGCACTGTCTGGTAATGGAGAAGATTGAAGGTAAGAATTTGCTGCAATGGTTGGCGGAGCGGAACCACCAACCTATTTCCTCGGAACTAGCTATAGACTGGTTGACGCAACTGACTGAAATCTTGAATCTCGTTCACAATCAAAATTATTTTCACCGGGATATTAAGCCGCCGAATATTATGTGCCGCTCGAACGATAAATTAACTTTGATTGATTTTGGGGCGGTGCGGGAATTCACAGAAACTGTTCAAAGAACCAGTGGAGAGGTGACAAGAATTTCTTCGATGGGTTACACTCCGCCGGAACAGAAAAATGGCAAGGCTGAGCCGCGATCGGATTTTTTTGCTTTGGGCCGGACTTTTGTGTATTTGCTGACGGCTCAAGAACCGAGAAATTTGCAGGAAGATCCGCGATCGGGTAAATTGATTTGGCGGACTTTGGCGACTCAAGTATCGAAGCCGGTAGCCGACTTGGTTGACGATTTAATGGCTCATTTCCCAAACGGGCGCCCGAAAGATACGCAAATTTTGTTGCAGCGACTAGGTAAAATGGTCGTGAAGCCAAGCTATCCCGTAGGGAATAGCCCGCCATCGCCATCTTCCTCTCAGAAAACTCCTGCATTTGCTTTGGGGTGGAAGCCGGCTTTAGTCGGGCTGGGAGTTGCAGGGGCGATCGCAGCTTCCACTTTCGCAATCCAAAATTTCTCTAAAACTCAATTTGAAAATTTATTAAGTTATCAAAGTTCCGCCCATAATTTTAAAATCAAGTATCCTGAAAAGTGGGAAAAACAAGAGTTGCAAAACCCAGTAATTAACGATGTGGTTGTATTCATCGCCCCCAAAAAGAATACCGCTGATGCTTATCAAGAACAAATTACTATCAGCATTGAAGATTTGCCGAAGCCCATGTCTCTCGATGAATACAATCAGTCGTCTCTCAAACAAATTAAAAGTAATTTTACTGATGTTAAAATTTTAGAAGAAAATCCTAAAACAATTGCTAATCATCGAGGCTATACTGTTGTTTTTGATGATAAAGACGGACAGACAAATACTAAAAAAATGCAAACTTGGACGTTGATGAATAATAAAGCTTACGTGATTACTTACACTGCGGAAAAATCAGAGTATTCGCAATATTTGAAAACTGCTGAAAATATGATGAATTCGTTTGAAATTAACTAATTTTGTTGTTTGTAGTAAGGACTTTAGTCCTTATTTTATCAGATGAGAGAGGACTGAAGTCCTCACTACGAACCTTAAGAAGGACTGAAGTCCTCACTACGAACTTTAAGAAGGACTGAAGTCCTCACTACGAACTTTAAGAAGGACTGAAGTCCTCACTACGAACTTTAAGAAGGACTGAAGTCCTCACTACGAACTTTAAGAAGGACTGAAGTCCTCACTACGAACTTTAAGAAGGACTGAAGTCCTCACTACGAACCGGCTTGATTTTGCCACTTTTTGCCGAAATCTGTGAGCGTTTCCTTGGGAATTTGCTGTTGCAACCATTCCAGGGCACGATTTTGGTGGGGGTGGAGGCCGGTGCGATCGTACACTTTGCAGACATCCACCAAGTTTATCGGTTTGTTACCGGCTCTTGCTATCAATTGAGTGCGCCACTCTTGGGCGAATTTTTCCATGGTTTGGGCGGAAATTCTGCCCTGCAACCACTCTAATGCTCTCTCTTGGTGGGGAGTTTGACCGCTGAGGTCGTAAGTGTTGCAAACATTCACTAGGCTCAAAAACCCGATCGGCCCTGCGGCTCTAGTTTGAGGTGGATTTACTCTGGCTGCGGGAGTAGGTGCAGGCCTTGGCGCAGGTGCAGGCTGGGTTACTAGGTTGTTTTGCTGGGGCAGACTGCTGGCACTCTTGCGCTCGGTACCCACACCGCAAGCTAAATTATTTCTGCCGTAAGTCGGATCGGAAGGGCGAACATTGATTGCTGTTGTGGCTTCGCAGACTATCGAGACAGTCGTTGGATTGCTTAAACTGGCGTTTTCCTCTAGGAAAATTGCTCCCACATAAGCTTTCATGTCGGCAGACTTAGGTATTGCGTAGTGAAAAGCGCCTCTGGTGGTGGTGCGAATCGCAAAGTTGTAATCCTGTGGCAATAAAATACTAAAGCTTTTGGCGATCGACGGCACAGAATTGAGAAAATCGCGGTTGCGAACAACATAGGTTTGCTGGCCGCGCACCATCGAACTAATTGCCGACTCCGCAGGTGATTGCGGTTCCCTAGCTGCAATGCGTTCTGGTTCTGGCGCTGGTGCTTCCGCCTGCGGTGCTGGCGCTGGCGCTGGTGCGGGGGCTGGTGCGGGTGCAGGTGTTGGCGCTGGTGCTGGTGTGGGGACTGGCGCTGGCGTTATGGGCGGTGGGGGTGCTATTTGCACGGGCGGATTCTGGGCTTGGGTCGATCGTGCGTCGCCACTTATTTGGTTCCGTCTCGCCAGAAATATCTCAAAAGGAACGCCGTAATTGCCGACAGCACCTTGAACTGCGCGCACGTCAGCTTTGCCGTGAATTCCCACCAAACGGCCGTTGCTGTCGAGCACCGGCCCGCCGCTCATGCCGGGGAGAGCGTCGCCGGTGTAAGATAGCTCGTAACCTTCATTCGATCCGGGCGATCGACCCGTAACGCGGACTTCGTAGAAACGGTAACTGCGTTTGGTGTCTACTTGTCCGGGACTGGGATAACCTGCATAATAAATTGTTGATCCCGGTAGCAAGTTTGTGGAATTTCCCTGTTGGGCAACGGTATAGTTATTGCGGCTCTGGAACTGCAACAAAGCTAAATCAGTTCCGGGTATAGCGCGGGCCTCGTAGATTTTGTAGCTCATCCCGTCGGGGGTTTGGATAAAGCATTCGCCAGTTGTTGCTACAACGTGGTTGGCTGTGAGGACGGTGTAATTTTCGCCTTGACGCTCAATTATCGCTCCCGATCCTTGACAGTCCTTGGCGATCATTACTGTAAACTTCTGGGCAATTTCACTGATTTGTGTTGGTTCTAAGGCAGTTGCTGGGAGTATTTGAAATGACGATATCGCGATCGTCCCGATTAGTGCTGCTGGAATTATGCTATAGTATTTCGTCATTTTCCAAATATTAGTTTAGTTTAAGTAATATTAGGGCGCCTTGATAGATATGTTCGTGCGATCGTCCCCCCAAAGCCAAGCACGATCGCACGCTGAATCGCGCCTATTTTGTCAGAGAATTGGTTGTCATTTCCAAGGCTGAAGGTGCTAGCTGCTTGAAAGTGTCGATCGGAATTCCCCAACTGTACTTGCTCATCTGCTCCCGCAGTGCTGCATTCGGTTCAGTGCCGTCTTTATACTGATAGGGGTCTCCCCACAACGGGTAAGCATGGACGCCGTTAACGCCCACCAGCTCGCCCCGAGCGTTCAGCAGCGGCCCGCCGCTCATGCCTTTTTCAATATCGTTGGTGTAGCCAATTTGATAGCCGCCTTCCAAAGCTTTGTCAAGCACCAGCCAAACTTTGCCAGTTTTGAAAACAAATCCTCGGTCTTTTTCACCTTCTTCTGTAAAAGGAAACCCACCTGCAAAGACTTGATCGTCAACTTTGGGCACAGCACCAGGCTTAGCGGTGCTGTATTCAACGCTGCTAGTAAAGCGCAACAATGCTAAATCGTTGCCTTTAAAATTAGTGTCTTTGACAAAGGTTGCAGGGTAAATTTTATTATCTGGAGTTTGGATTTGGTAGGGCGCTGTCCCGGCTTTGAGGACGTGTTCGTTTGTCAGCACGGTGTACTGCGAGCCCTGCTTGCGGATGGCGATTCCCGTTCCTGCAACTTGTCCAGACGATCGCACCCTGACAGCTATCGATTCAGCTTGCTGCTGCAATCGCTGTTGCGACATTTCAACTGGCAGTTGTTTTAAGGAATTTTTGGCAGGCGGAAGTTGTGCAGGTAGCATCATCGAGATGCCGCTGATACAAGTTGCCAAGATTAGTGAACGCCAATCCATGTTTGTTTAGCTCGCAGTTTCTTTGCTACTTTTACCACAAACGCTCGTTATCTGCCGGTTCGTTGTCAAACAATAGGTTCAGATTGACATTAGCAGCGCCGTTTTCATAGGTTACCAGTTGCTTTTCTCCGCTCAAGTAAAGGGGTTGTTTGGACGCGCGGTTGCGGGTATCGAGCATTTGTTCGAGAATCAGGTTGGCATTGCTGCGTTGTGGTACTGTCACCACTACTGCTTCAGCACTCGAACAATTGCCGCTACCTCTGGCTCGATCGATGCACAATACTTGTTGAGAGTTAAAAGTCCCTGCTCTCATGAATCTGAGCTGTCCGTTGTCGTTAAACCGTTGAAATCTAGCCGATACATCTTCACAGCGTCGCTTGGGAGTCCATCCGGAAGCTGAAAAAGCTTCATTGCTCCAAACTATCAGCGGTACGTTGCCTCTAGCGGTGCGGACGATGGTTGCGGGTTTGCCTTCGCTAATCCCGCAGTAGAATTGATTTCTGCTTTGAGCTTGAGCCGGCTGCGAGAAAACAGCCGATGTACCTATGACCAGCGCGGCCGCGGCAGTGCCAAATAACGGTTGTCTCATTGGGTAGCCTATATAGTTTTAATGATTGAAAGTTTTTTTACGTTCTCTCCCGTTAAACTCGATCGAGTTCAAAGGAGACCCCTTGTCGCATTTAGTTATAAAATCTTGCGACCATTAGCATTTAACTTTACAGTATGAAATAATATTAGTCAATCGCTGCCCAGCAACTTTTTGATAACTAGCTGCCTGTTGTCGGCTGCGCCGAAGCCCGCCGCACAATTATATTTAATCTTTTTTTGTGGAACAGGCTTCGACGCTGTTCCCAGCCTGCCCCACAATCATATTTAATCTTTCTTTTGTGGAACAGGCATCTTGCCTGTTCATTTGTGGAACAGGCATCTTGCCTGTTCATTTGTGGCACAGTCATCTTGCCTGTTCATTTGTGGCACAGGCTTCGACGCTGTTCCATCGTTCCAACTTCCGTCAACCGTTCAGGTAATAATCCCGCGTTCCCTTCGCATTCATCGCTTCTCCGAGTCGGTGCAAACCGTACACGTAAGCCGCCGTTCTCATACAAACCGACAACTCCTGAGATTTTTTCCAAATTGCCTCAGTTTCCTCAACCATTTTGTGCTGCAACCGCTGATTGACTTCCTCCAGAGTCCAATAAAGTCCGCTGCGATTTTGCACCCACTCAAAATAACTCACCGTCACCCCGCCAGCATTGGCTAAAATATCCGGGATTACCTGAATTCCCCGCGATTCCAAAATCAAATCAGCAGCAGAATCAATCGGCCCGTTCGCTACTTCAAAAATAAATTTAGCCTTGACATCATTAGCATTTTGTGCAGTAATTTGATTCTCCAAAGCTGCTGGAACCAGCACGTCAACATCTAAGGCTAAAAGTTGCTCGTTTGTCAAGATTTCGTGTTCGACAATATTGCAAACCGAACCTTCGCAGTAAATAGCTTTGATACCTTTGTTAGCTTCCTTGAAACGGCGGATGCTGGGAATATCTAGCCCTTGTTTCGCATAAATTCCCCCTTGGGAATCGCTGACAGCCACAACTTTGTAACCGGCCCTCCAGAGCAATTCTGCTAATTCGGCCCCGGCATTGCCGAAACCTTGGACGGCTACCGTTGTCTCCCCCGGACTTCGGTTAAATTTGGGTAGGAGATTTTGAATCACAAAAAAAGCGCCGGTGGCGGTGGCGGTATCTCTACCCAAACTACCGCCGATTGTGACTGGTTTACCTGTCACCACCGCCGGACTGAGCTGCCTTTTAATAATACTGTACTGATCCATCATCCAACCCATAATCATCGGATTGGTGTAGACATCCGGTGCGGGAATATCGACATCCGGGCCGATGAAATCTGCGATCGCATCCACGTAACCCCGGCTCAACCTTTCTAATTCTAGTTTGGACAATTCTTTAGGATTGACGGTAATTCCGCCCTTGGCTCCTCCAAAGGGTATGTTGAGCACTGCACATTTAAATGTCATCCAAAATGCCAAGGATTGCACTTCATCGAGGGATACTTTCGGGTGGTAGCGCACTCCTCCTTTCGACGGGCCTCTGGTATCGTCGTAGCGCACCCGATACCCTTGGAAAATTCGCAGGGAACCGTCGTCCATCCGCACGGGAATTGATACTATTAAGCTGGATTTGGGATATTTGAGCCGCTCGATCGTATCCTCTGACAGGGATACATATTTTAAGGCTCGTTCTAGTCGGCGGCTGGCATCGGTAAATAATGATTCAGACATAAGAGGAAGGAAGAAGGAAGAAGGAAGAAGGAAGAAGGAAGAAGGAAGAGGGAAGAGGGAAGAGGGAAGAGGGAAGATAGGAGAATAATTGGCTGGAAATCTCTGGGTTAGGTGGTATTGAAAATTTAATTATTTCGGCTTAACTGCTGGTTTTTCCATAACATACTTTCTAATTTAATCACGATCGCGCTTTAGTTCTGCACAAGCGCCTTCTACTTTCTGTCGATCGACTTGGGTGACAGTCCCCAGCAGGGATTCGGCAAATACACTTAAAATAAAGAGATATATTTCAAGCTCAAGGGGTAATTTGAGTTCGATCGCTCAAATCACCGCCAGCCACCAGGGGAATTCAATTCTGAAATAGATCGGATCGAAGCTTGAGCAAACGTTATCAAGTGAATTATTATTATGGTTGGACTCCTAGCCGCGCTCTCTGCGTCTGCGGCGGGGGGTATGAGAATTGCCCTGCCCCTGCTGTTAATTGGTTTGTTGCGGATAGACAAACTTTGGTCAGAAATACCTCTATTGTCTCGGGTTCACCCGCAAGTGGCGATATCGATCTTGGTGAGTTGGTCGCTGTTAGAGGTGTTTGCTTCTAAAACATTTGTGGGACAGCGGGTGCTGCAAGTTGTGCAAATTATTTTCAGTCCCATTGTAGGAGCAATTATGGGAATTGCGATCGCTCAGGTAAGTGCGATCGACGAAGTTATTGTTCACCCTTGGATGCTGTGGATTATTGGTATTGTCGGAGGTTTGCTGGCTTTGGTGCTGCAACTGGTACAAGCAGGATGGCTTTACAGACTACAGATTTTACCGATTTGGGTGATTTTCCTGCAAGATGTTCTGTGTATTTCCTTGGTGTTGTTTGCTTTTGACGCGCCGAAAGAGGGTGCGTTAATTGCGATGCTGCTGCTGTGGATGGCTATTCGCAGTTCTAAGGAGTGGTATCGTTGGTACCGAAGTCAGGGAATACCGGGCGATGGGGGAAATCCCCGCCGCGGCAAGCGCGATCCCGATTAGTTTAGTTATTTGTTATTTGTTATCTGTTATTTGTCATATCGTTTACGGTTGTTTCGGAATGATTTAACCGCAGAGACCGCAGAGGACGCTGAGGAAGAGAAGAGAGAGATGAATAATTCCGATACCAACGGATTTTATATCATTAGTCATTTGTAACAACAGTGAACAGTCAACAGTCAACAGTCAACTGTCAACTGTCAACTGTCAATTTAAAGCAAGCCGATCGAGTGTAACGGGCCTTGACCCGTAATTAACTCAATCACTAATGCGATAAAACCAATCATTGCTACACGACCGTTCCAGACTTCCGCCCCCGTCGTCAAACCCCACTCCCATTGCTCTTGAGGGTACATTTTAACTTTCTTGGAAGGGCGTATCACATCCAAGAATTTAACGCTGGGAGATTCTATCGACTCGATAACTAAATCTGCCAAAGCTTCAATAAATACCGGATGAGTATTCAATGCAGGGACTCGGTAGAAATTTTCAATCCCCGACTCTTCTGCTAATTCTCGATACTCCATGTCAATTTCTTGCAGAGTTTCGATGTGTTCGGAAACAAAACTAATTGGAACTACCAACAAATCTTGAACTCCACTTTCTGCCAATTCGGTAATCGCTTCTTCGGTGTAAGGCTTCAGCCATTCCACCGGGCCAACCCGACTTTGGTAGGCGAGAGTGTGTTCGTTCGATCGATTCAAATGTTCCATAATCAGGCGAGTGCAATCTTGAATCTCGCGCTGATATGGGTCTCCAGCCTCTTCTACGTAGCTGAGGGGGACGCCGTGGGCGCTGAAAAAGATGTGAACTCGATCGGGATTTGGATTGTGATCTAATTCTTGGGCGATCAATTCCGACATGGCCTGAATGTAGCCCGGTCGGTGATACCAAGAAGGAATCGCGGTATATTCTATCTGGTTGAGGTCGGGATCTTGACCCCAGATTTCTTCTAACTGTCGGAAGCTAGAACCGCTGGTGCTGATAGAAAATTGAGGATACAATGGCAAGATTGCCAAGTGTTCGATGCGATCGCGCTTAATTTTGGCGATCGCCTCTTCAGTAAAAGGATGCCAGTAGCGCATCCCCACATATACTCGAGCATCTTGTCCCTTTTCTCGCAAGACTTCTTCCAGGGAAGCGGCTTGTTCTTCGGTAATCCGTAGCAAAGGAGAGCCGCCCCCGATTTGGCGGTAGTTTTCCTGGGATTTTTTAAAACGCAGGGTCGAAATCAACCAGGCGAGCGGTTTCTGCATCCACGGAAACGGAATGCGAATGATTTCCGGGTCAGCAAACAAGTTGAACAGGAAAGGACGGACATCCTCGATTTTATCTGGCCCGCCCAAGTTTAATAGCAATACTCCCAAACGGCCCATAGCGGTTACAGCTCTCCCATCGTCTCAGTTCTGTTACTTATTTTAATAATATAGCTTCATAATATCTTAAGTCGATAGCAAGATATACATAATTTTGAATATGGCAACAATTTTTAGAGATTTAAGTTATCGGTATCAATGGCTGTACGATGCGATCGCCCGTCTGGCTGCTTTGAGCGTAGGCGGCGAAGCTCGTTTTCGGCAACTAGCGCTGCAAAATTTGACCGTCAGCGAGGAAACTAAGATTTTAGACCTTTGTTGCGGTAGCGGTCAAACTACGCAGTTTCTGGCGCAATATTCCCAGGATGTCACAGGACTGGACGCTTCGCCATTGTCGCTGCAACGCGCCAGAAAAAATGTGCCGTCTGCTAATTATGTAGAAGCTTTTGCCGAGTCGATGCCTTTTGGCGGCGGTGATTTTGATTTGGTACACAGTAGTGTTGCGATGCACGAAATGCAGCCCGCACAGTTGAAGCAAATCTTTCAAGAGGTACACCGCGTGCTGAAGCCGGGGGGTCTATTCATTTTGGTAGATTTTCATCGACCCACAAATCCGCTATTTTGGCCAGGATTGGCTGTATTTTTGTGGTTGTTTGAAACTGAAACTGCTTGGAAATTAATTGAAACTGACCTGAAGATTTTGTTGGCAGAGATAGGATTTAAACAGTACAATTCCAAAGGAAGTCAACAACCTAAACTTTATGCTGGCGGCAGCATTCAAGTAATTCAAGTTCAAAAGTCAGTTGACAGTTGACAGTTGACAGAAGAGCCCGCCCGCGGAGTCGAGGGGTTGACAGTTGACAGAAGAGCCCCGAGCGGAGTCGAGGGGTTGACAGTTGACAGTTGTCATTGGTCATTTGTCATCAGTGAGTTAGTGGGAAAGAAACCGGGTTTCTACGATTTTTCGGTTGAGTGATGATAAATCTCGGCAGAAACCCGGTTTCTGAACTCGGCGCGGGTGGGAAAGAAACCGGGTTTCTACGATTTTTCGGTTGAGTGACGATAAATCTCGGCAGAAACCCGGTTTCTGAACTCGGCGCGGGTGGGAAAGAAACCGGGTTTCTACAAGTTTTTGGTTGAGTGACGATAAATCTCGGCAGAAACCCGGTTTCTGAACTCGACGCGAGTGGGAAAGAAACCGGGTTTCTACAAGTTTTTGGTTGAGTGACGATAAATCTCGGCAGAAACCCGGTTTCTGAACTCGACGCGAGTGGGAAAGAAACCGGGTTTCTACAAGTTTTTGGTTGAGTGACGATAAATCTCGGCAGAAACCCGGTTTCTGAACTCGACGCGAGTGGGAAAGAAACCGGGTTTCTACAAGTTTTTGGTTGAGTGACGATAAATCTCGGCAGAAACCCGGTTTCTGAACTCGACGCGAGTGGGAAAGAAACCGGGTTTCTACAAGTTTTTGGTTGAGTGACGATAAATCTCGGCAGAAACCCGGTTTCTGAACTCGACGCGGGTGGGAAAGAAACCGGGTTTCTACGATTTTTCGGTTGAGTGACGACAAATCTGGGCAGAAACCCGGTTTCTGAACTCGGCGCGGGTGGGAAAGAAACCGGGTTTCTACAAGTTTTTGGTTGAGTGACGATAAATCTCGGCAGAAACCCGGTTTCTGAACTCGGCACGCGCGGGCTACTATACTTTTCAACTAATGACCAAGGACAAATGACCACCCTTCGACTTCGCTCTTCGGGCGAGATGACAAATGACCAATGACTAATGACTAATGACAAATGACCAATGACTAAACAAACTTTTTCGCTTCAATCAAAGCCGCTTCAAACTTAAGCAATACATCCTTTTCTGTGTGAATAACTTTCTCTTGTTCCAGCAGCGGGCGACCAAAACGAAAAATGCCGTCTTGTTCTACGTGGTCTACAGCAGGAATCGTTTCGGGATGCGGCAAAAATTTTCTGCCGATCGTGTACGGCGTGTGGTAAGAAAAACTAAAATCGGGAAACTTGTCACTTTTGATTTCGAGGTAGTAAAGCGAATAATAATCTTTGGTTTCGCTGTACACGCATTCGCGGCACTTATTTACCAGCTTCCGGTTCTGATAGAAAAAATCCCACTTGTCCCAATAGTAGTCATCTTTCATCATGTCCTGGTGGTCATCGCACAGTTCGAGATATAATTTGTCAGCGTCGGGAGGACGGTAAAAGTAAAGCATCGCATAGGGCATCTCAATCAGTAACTTGACTGCTTGATTTTTGCGAGCGTACCATTTTTGTTGGTGAGTTTCGTCGTATATTTCGTTACTATTAATTGCTTTAAAGCTGTTAATCTGATGTTCTTTTGCCCACCGCGAGGCCCAGACTGTCCAGTAAGCTAACTGGAAAGTTGCTGAAATTTCTGCCGAGCCTTGTTCTTTCCAGTCTGCAATAATTTTTTCCCACGCTGCACTAAAAGCTAATCGCGATTGTTCGTTTTGCTCTGAGTTTTCAGTATTGATTGAGTCGGCTCTGGGATGATTATTTTTAATCAGCCCTTTGGGTTCTTTGCGCCAGTTATCAATGTCTGTTGGTGTCAGACTTAAGATGAATCTTCTGTCGTGAACGGGATATTCTAAATGAATTCCAGATTTACGAAAAGAGCGGTATTCTAAGATGGGGAGCTTGCCTTGTTCGATCCACTGCTGGCGTTCTGCTGCCGAACACTTGAGCATTTTTTCTAATTCTACCGGATCGACGGCTAATTCACTTTTGAAAGTCTCCCAAAATCTTTCTTGTTCGGCTGCATTTACTTCGAGCACTGATACAATTGTGCTGACGATGCTATCTGTTCGATCTTGGCAATTGTCGGGAAGTCCTAAGAAGTCGAGGAGTTGGGCTTTGAGTATGGGTCTGGAAGAGATTAGCTCGGCTAACATGAGAAGCTCCAGTAGAGTCTGAACTTGCAACCTTGAATTCGCAAGATTTATGCAAGTCCTTATATATCTTAATGGATTCTTTTGACTTGTCGGCAATCGAATTCAAATCCGATCGCCAATTGTAACCGATATTGTCCGAGATATGTTGAGTTCACCAGATTTGACCTGTGAGCGACTCCCCCGCTACCCACCGATTTCTAAGCAAAAATACCCAAATCCCGGTCGCTGTGTCGATTCCAACTCAGGAGACCTATGCTTAACGACCGGGCGGCGAAACCGGCTAAAATCGATAATTGCGATCGCGCACCCACAAACTCACAGGCACAGCATGGCCTGTTTTGTCAACCTTTACTTCTACGACAAAAGACTGCCGCTGCTTCCGTTGAGCTTCGCTAATCTCCTGATTGACTTTTTCCCGCTCGTGCTCCGGCATATAATAAGTTTCTAAGCCGTATTCCATCCGCGAACCGTTATATTTGCCTTGAATTGCGATTTGATTGGCGGGCAAATTTGCGGGATTTTCCAGGCTGACGCGGGTGGGTTTCCAAGCTTGGGGGCGGCCTGGCTTATCTAGATTTTTGGGAGATTCTAAGATTACATAAAAACTGGTGTTTTGCTTGACATAATGCGTTTTTTGTGTGCAAACTTTTCCTGGCAGACAAGCTGTTTTGTCGGCAGGTAAATCTTTCCAGCCGGGGAGCTTTTCGAGATTTGTGCGATCGGAAATATCATAGCTCAAAACTTGGTAATATCCGCGCAAAAAGTCGTAAGGGTCTACTGGTGCAGTTTGCAGGACAACTGTTTTACCAGTAATAAAAGTGTAAACTGCTTGGGCGGGAACTGCGGCAATCAGTCCAATTTGTAGAATCAATGGAATCCACAGCCGCCACGCGGGAAGACATTTAAAAGCAGCGGGAAGGGTGAAGGATGGAGGCTGAATTAAAGTATTGGTTGTTTCTGGGTTTTCGGTCTTCATATTAATAATGATTGGGCATGGGGCATCTCGCCCTGAGCGAAGTCGAAGGGTGGGGCATGGGGCATGGGGCATGGGGAATTGGGAATTGGGAATGGATGATTGGGAATGGATGATTGGGAATTGGGAATGGATGATTGGGAATGGGGAATTGGGAATGGATGATTGATTCGCAGAATGAGATCGTTTAGCTTCTGATTGGAATCATGATTTTTCGAGTGCTGTCTTCGCTCGCGAGAGAGATCAACAAGGGTGGATGCTTGCGATAACCCTAATTGTCGTTAATTTTAGCGAAGTGTCGCTCGAACCATATACCTGCTGCAATTACGCCAATTCCGCACAAGACAAATACAAAGGATTTGAGCAATAGTTCTGTATTGTATTCAAACAAGCGACTGATAATTTGCAACGTTATTAATACCATTCCTCCCCAAAAGCTCTGGCGGTTTCCTAAAGCTAAACCTTCTCGGACTAAGCCGACTGCGAGCAGAAATGATAAAACATTAAACAGAAAAGTTGCTAATACAGGAAGAGGAGTAAAAGTCAGGTGAAAAAACGGTATGAAGGCGGCCGCGAGGATGAAAAATGCGATCGCACCTGAGGTCAAATCCCCTGGTTTTCGCGTGCGACGCCGCAGTTCCAAACGTCCCAAATGCAGCCACTCAAACACCGCTAAAGCACCCAAAACCGCCGTATTTGCCAACAAAACCCAATCAGGCCCGGTTTCCCTAGGTGTCGGCGAATCTTGCCAAAACCAGTGGAAAGACAGAAAGTAAAACAAACCGGCAAAGTACAACAATGCTAAACTGCGGGCGGTAGGTTGAAACAGCCTGCTGTGTACTTTCGGCCACATCACATCGTCATATCCCCACAGCAAAGCGGGCGGTAGGGCACAAAATATTGCTGCGCCCCAGCCGCCATCGGCTCCTTGGGCAATTGAAACTTGTAATGAAAAAATTATCGCGATCGCACCGATCACAAAAATAACACGCGATCGACACCAATAGGCGATCGGCACAAACATCAAACTCGCAGCAATTGGCATTTGGCGCACCAAAACCTGCAACCAAGAAAACTCAACTTGAGAAGACCAATCTAACACAGCCAGCCAATAGCCAAAACCGATTAAAAGTGCCGATAAAACGCCCAACGAAGTCAACCGCAAACTGTAAGCCATTCCCAACACGCCGATTCCCCAAACTAGGAAAAGCCCAAAAGCAGAACCGCCGATGTGGAACATTTGCGCCATCAAAGCCATATTTGCTCCTAAAATCAAAGCTCCTAACAGCAACAATCCTTCACCGAGAAGTTGGTTTCGCCCTTTTGTTAGAGGTAAAATACTTTGATTTAAGTTTTTGTTTTGGGATGGTGGAATGCGCCACAAATAAAACCCCGCCGCATTGACTGCGACAAAAACGCTCAGCAGCATTGCGACTCTAATTTCGCGCGACCAAACTTGCCAGTTGGCTGCTACAAAAGTGATAACTCCTATTCCCAGAAGTATGCTACCCAAACCGATGAGAATGCTCAAAAATTGATTTCGAGAAGATGTTTCGATGGTGTAAAATTGATAGCGTTCCGAAAGTTGTTGGTAAAGGGAAGAGTCGATAAGTCCTTCTGCTTCCCAGAGTTTGGCTTCTGCGCGCAACTCGCGCCGAAATTTGTCTGAAATCATGTTGAATATTCCAGAGTGTTTTAACTGTGATTGTTATCATAATGTCACTTGTCGGTCGATTGTCCGTGGATGTTGGGACACCTGCTGAACTTGCACAGGAGTGTTTTAGGGTGTTAGACTTGAATAGGCTAAATTTTTGATTGATAGAGTCACCGCAGATGTCATACCATTTTTTTTAAGTTATGATAAACTTTCATGAAAAGGTAAAGTAAATAATTACAAAGCCCAATTGTCCTGTATCTCCACCATATCTTTAAAAAATGGTATGACCATAACAAAAATGGTTCGTAGTGTGGACTTTAGTCCGCAATAAGAGCGGACTAAAGTCCACACTACGAACCTTATACCATTTTTTTTAACTTATGATATAGTTTTATGCAAAGATCAAGGAGATAATTACAATGTCCAACGATCGTTTATCTCTATTACATCTTTAGAAAAATGGTATCAGACAGATAAACACAGATAAACGCAGATATTTTTTTAAAGTAAGATTGTTTTCGATTTTTGCAATCCCAGTCTATTATTGGTTGATAGTAATTTTCAAACAAGTCGGACACGGCAATGCCGTTTCCCTACAGATGATGCCTATAATTTAAAGAGCGGGAAAACTCTCTGGAAATTATCTGCGTTTATCTGTGTTTATCCGCTTTACATCTGCGGTGACTCTAAACTTGATTTAAATTCCAATCATAGGGCAAAAAAACGATCGCCCATTCATCGCTAACAGCCCGCGACGGCCCCAAATAACCGCCCGCATACCCAACAACGGAACCCGCCGCCTTGACAAAATCCTCGGCGTACCACTGAAAAATCTTGCTCAAATAAAGCGTCTTTTTCCCAGCATCGTAGCGCACCTTATCGGGATTGTTGATAAAACTACTCGCTTCCGCCTCCAGTTGAGTCCGCACAGATTCGGGGAAATAAGCGCCGCGGCGCAGCAGCGGGCACCCGACGGAAGCACAAACTAAGGCAAAATGGATGCGCGGTTCGGCAAATTCTGGACGCAAAATTGCGTGTTCGATTTGATTGAGGCTATACTTTTTACCACCAATAATCGAGTTGGAACGGGTGAAGAAATCCAAAAAAGCTAGCCAGTTGGGAATTCCCAAAACTTTGGGACGGATGGACGCGATCGGGTATACTTCGAGAACTTGGGAAATTGCGATCGCATTGTACGCATTCAGCCACAGCGCCAGCCGCGCATCCGCATCGGTAACAGCAGCCAAATCGACATCCGCCAAAGTTCCCAGCCAATTGCTCAAAACATCCGCTCCTTCAGCTTTCCAGCGCCGGTAATCCACGCGCCCCCTAGCGTCAACGTAGCGTTGTAGCAACTCATCCCAGGTTGAAAAGTCGATCGAATTTAGCATTCATTACTATCCACATTCTAAGACGGGCATTGCTTTAACGACTAATCTTCAGTTGTCGCGCATTTAACTTGTACGCTTATTTTATTGAAATTTTTGTGGGCGATGCTCCGAGCAGCACACAAAAAGTCAATAATACAGTACAGCTTATTTAATAGTACCGTCAACCCAAGTAGCCCCTTTCAGCTTAGCATTATTCAAATTTGCCCCGGTCAAATCTGCCCCGATTAAATTGGCCTCAGTCAAATCAGCACCTGCTAAATTAGCTTGCCGCAAAGAAGCCCCACCGAGAAAAGCCCCGCTCAAATTTGCTCCAGATAAATTAGCTTCCCTGAGATTTGAACCTCTCAAATCTGCGCCTCTCAAATCGGCATTTGCTAAACTCGTTTGCTGAAGGGGAATGCTTCTCAAATCGCATCCCGGACATTGGTTAGTTTGTCGCAACTGGTTAATTTGCTGGGGGTTCGCCGCAATCACCGATGTAGCTAACCCGAATATCATTCCGAATGAAACTGCTCCCAAAGTTACAGATTTCATGGTCTTTACCTTCTACAATTAGAAAAGATTCTTAATTTAAACTTCAACGGCCCTCGATTGATTCCGGCACCATACCAATCCCTCTTTCAGATACAAGTGGGTAATTCCCCTTGATCTCCCTCACCAAATATGAGCAATAAAACTAACTTTTTTGACCGACTCTTAGCTGCGGTAGAAAGCAATCAAAGCCTGCTGTATTTAGCCCTAGATCCAGACCCAGAAACCTTACCCGCGCTGGTTTCGATGACTGTTGAGGAAACTCAAATTTTTGTAACTGATTTGTTGAAAAGGCTTAAAAGTGCGATCGACCAAACAGCCGATTTAATCTGTGCTTGCAAAATCACCCTCGGTTTTTACCAATCTCTCGGCATCCCCGGCTGGCAACTGCTGCAACAAATATTAACAATTATTCCCCAGCATCTGCCAGTAATTTTAGATGCGAAACACAGCGATTTCAACAGCAGCGCCTTGTTTGCGAAAACCGTATTTCAAGACTGGCAATTTGACGCGATTACTCTCAGTCCCTATGCCGGATTCGACGAAGTAGCGCCATTTTTATTATATCCCGGAAAAACAGTTTTTGTGCTTTGTGCCACAGCCAACCCGTCAGCCGCCGCATTGCAGGAATATCCGACAGCAGAAAACCCTTTGTACTTGCAATTAGTCCGACTCTCGCAAACTTGGGGAACTCCCGAAAAACTCGGTTTGGAAGTAGGAGTAATGCCAGATATGTTGGCACGCATCCGCCAATTGGCTCCCGAACGGCTGATTTTAGTCGAAGGAGACATCGCCGCCGAAAATGACCTGACAGAAGAAAACGACCTCGCACAACTGCTGGCGGCGGGTTTAAGCAAGAATGGTGAGGGTTTATTGCTGCCACTGCCCCCAAGGTTATTAGCGCGACCAGAACCTCGCCGAGAAATTGAGAAATTGCGCGATAATATTAACAAAGAGAGGTTGCGTGCGATCGAAGGAAGTCCGACTTGCGAATTGTGGCTACCGGATGTTTGCTTTTTGAAACCGGAACCCAACCGCGACTTAATCTTACAACTTTATGACATTGGCTGCGTAGTATTTGGCGACCACGTACAAGCATCCGGCGCCGTATTTCCATATTACATCGACTTGCGAAAAATCATCTCAACCCCGCAAATCTTCCATCAAATTGTCAGCGCCTATGCAGACATTCTCAAAGACTTAAAATTCGATCGCATTGCGGGAATTCCCTACGGTTCTTTACCAACAGCAACCGGCTTAGCATTGCGGATGGAACGCCCGATGATTTTCCCGCGCAAGGAGGTGAAAACCTACGGCGCGGGTAAGTTAATAGAAGGGCATTTTCAGGCCGGAGAAACGATTGTAGTAGTCGATGATATTTTGATTAGCGGCAAAAGCGTGATGGAAGGTGCCGCCAAGCTAAAATCTGCCGGGTTAAACGTGGAAGATATCGTAGTATTAATCGACCACGAACAAGGAGTCAAAGATAAATTGCAAGCCAACGGTTATCGCGCGCATTCCGTGCTAGCGCTTTCCGAAATCGCTCAAACTTTGTATCAAGCAAACCGCATAGATACTTCGCAATTCAATATGTTGACAGCCGAAACTTAAACCCGAATCCTGGACAGGAAAATAGTGTTTGAACTCGCGCGCGTGCGTGCGATCGCAATAAAACTATACCAGTTTTCAAAATACTTGCTACAATCATTGATTATAGATAAAATATCTGTCATCAACAGAACTCCCCGCCGGACACGGCAGTGCCGTTTCCCTACAGATGAGATACAATCATTTCGGTAGTAGCAATATTTTTGATAATTGGTATTAGTTCGTAAATTATCTCGGCACAAAATACGCGACTGGATACAAATAATCTTCGCCGGATTCATCAATAACTCGGACAAATTGATGTTCAGCAGACCGATTATCTGGTATGATTCGATATATTTTTCGCACTTCCAAGGATGCTTGATAATCTAGATTGTTAATGCAGACTACAAATTTGCTTTCTAAGTTAAACTTCATATTCGGATAAATTAATAGTCGTAGGGTGCGTCAGTGTGATAATTCTCAATCATTACCGAAAATCTCATTCTGACGCACCATTTATTCCGGGCGTGCGTCAGTTTTAAAATTGTGAGTTTGTAGCGACAATCTCCCTAGCTGACGCACCCTACAAGATATAATTTAGTTTTAGCACAACACCAATCATTGCCCTATGAAAACCGTTGATAAAAGTCAATTAATAGCTCAATTACTAGAATTATTGCAACTTGTCGAGATTGAAGGCGAAGAAATTGTAGTAATGGATGGAACTAAACCTGTTGTGAGAATTTCTCCGTATGAAAAAACTCTTTCAACTGAAGAATTATTTAAGGATATGCGGGGGAAAGTCAAATATTTTGAAGATTTAACTGCGCCAACATTTGTTTGATCGAGTATTTTGTAAGGTGCGTCGCTATGAGATAGTCGGTTTTTGTTGAGGATTTTTCGAGGCGACGCACCCTACGACTTACCCAACGCGAAAAGCAGTAGGGTGCGTCAGTTTAGTAATTCTCAATCATCATCGAAAATCTAATTCTGACGCACCATTTATTCCGTGGTGCGTCAGTTTTGAGATTGTGAGTTTATGGCGAAAATCTCCCTACCTGACGCACCCTAATTCACTGCGATTTTGTATGTCATGGCGATCGAACCCCATTTTTATGTTAAATTTAGTTTGACTCACAACCAGCGCAGGTCTAGTCCCCATTTGTTCGTGTCCTGCTTGAGGGTCAAAATTGAGGCGAATAAAATGACCTCATTGGGGGATATAGTTTACCAAACTTCTTCTCCTTCTGGTTTTCCCCAAGAGACTTCTTCGCTAGATTCTATTTCGCCTGCCAATAATTCATCTAGGGTATATTTGGATATTTTATTATTTACAGGCTCTATGACCAGTTTCCCATTTTCTATGCTGCAAATTACTGAATCTTCGGCTTTAAGATTGAGAAACTTTACTATGTAGTCTGGTATTGGTAAAGCCAAGGAGTTACCTAATTTGCTGATGTGTATTTTGGCTGTCATACATTTGCGATTTTAACACTCAGGTTTATTTATCATAACACAATTTGTTTCCTCGAGTATTTTGTAAGGTGCGTCGCTATGAGATAGTCGATTTTTGTTGGGGATTTTTCGAGGCGACACACCCTACGAGTGTGACTTACCCAACTCGAAAAGATTGCCCCATCGCTTGAAATTCTTGAGTCTCTTCTCGCTGCAATTGCTGTCTAATTTTAGCAAACTTCCTAACTGTTTCCACAGAATACAACCGTTCTCCACAGCTTATGCAAACTTCAGCGGATACTTTTAAGATAGCAGTATGATTGCCACCCCGTAAAAGTTTATCGACTTCTTTGATAACTATTTCACCGCTGCAAATCGGGCATTTTTCTACTGATAGCATTGTTAATTTCTCCTAGGCAAATACTGCTGCTACGGCTTTCGGCAATTCTATCGGCACGAAATACGCGACTGGATACAAATAATCTTCGCCGGATTCATCAATAACTCGGATAAATTGATGTTCCGCAGCGCGATTATCCGGTATTATTTGGTAGATTTTTCGTACTTCCAATGATGCTTGATAGTCTTGATTGTTAATGCAAACTACAAATCTGGTTTCTAAGTTAAACCTCAACATATTTGCATAAAGTCCTGGCTTCAGGAATAGACGAACCAGATTGACGCAACTCTTCTAAATGAAAAACTATGGCTGCTTTAATTTGGTGTTCGACTTCCTCGAGAGTTGTTCCTGTCCCTAGGGATCGGGGGAACTCTGGTAAAATAATCAGAAGAATTGCTTTCTGATTTCCGGAGGGGAATTAAATCTCGATTGTTGTTCCTGTTGCTAGGCATCTGGGTACCTCGGGCCACATAAGCAAAAGAATAGCTTTCTGCTTTCCGGAGGGGAATTAAATAAATTCTAATTCTGCTTTGACTATCTGCTTTTGGGTGTGCCAACACCATAAACCCTTTTGGCGTCAATTCCCATCTGTCGCGAGGCGAATTTGTTTCTACATATCGTTTAACCAAGCCATCAGCAGCCAGTTTTTTTAAGACAACCATCATGTCAGGTTCTCGCGGTACATCTCGACGGGAAAGTGCATTCGCGAGTTCGTACCAACTCCACTTTCCTTGACTTTTAGCTACTAATTCCAGCAGCACTAATTCAAGCTGGGTTAATTGAGTTAGGTTTTTCATCAAAATTCCTCTACGCTTACGCTCGGATGAAATAAAACGCCGAATCCTTCTTTTAATTTATAATCTTCAAGAGTAGCTGTGTGAGCATTGTTCCAAAGTTCATAAGCCTCATCCGGGTCAGCGGGTTGTCCAGTTGGGTAGCCAAGCTTTTTATACCTGAGATACTCGCGTAACTCGTGAGTATAAAAGCGTAAATCAACAGGCTCAGCTACAAGGGTTTGGGTGGTGATACCTCTTAACCTTTCAACCATTCTTAGCTCAGCTTCACCAACAGGATTAAATCTGCGAACATGAGCTTCAACTAAGGCAACGCCTTTATCAGTAATTTTAACATTTTGATAAGATAAGTTGAGAATGTTTCCACCAGCTTTCGAGGGATTGAAGGGTCTGCCACTTTTTGCACCTTTTTCTATCATTTTATTCGAGTGGCTTTAATCTATCCGCAGTTAACAAAGTTCTGAAACGCTTAGATGTTACAGTCTACAAGTCTCGACGCGAGAGAAGAGAACGCCCCACAACAAGCCCCCCACCAACCACCCCATCAGTTAACTTTCCCTTCACACACGGGAGGTGTCCTATAGGTGCTTTGGTGTTGAATTTTAGATCATTATAGTGCAACCATTTACTACTATTCACACGCCAACCTACCCGATCGCCAAAAGCTTCCCAAATTTTACCATCATATTCCCTGGTTCCCCCCAGACTTTCATAGATGCGTTTTTGCACCGAAAAGCCGAAACGTCCGTTACTGTACTTTACCCAAAGTTGGTCAATGGTGCGTAAATCTTCACAGGGAAATCGATCGATATCTTCACCCCTCAGCCAGCCATCCTTTGTTCTCCCCGCTACTTCCAGCATTTTTATTGCCGTTTCCCCATCCGCCTCTTGCCATTTTCCGCTAGCCAACAGCCGATCGAGTTGACGATAATCAACTCCTTTTGCTGAAATCAATTTTACAGGTTGTGGCGCTGGCTGCGGGCTAGGAATCGTTGGCGAAACACCCCCTCTTTGCCCCCGATTGCCGGGGGATTGGGGAAGCATAGCCAACCATTTTTCCACCGACTGAGGACGCTTTGTCTCATCCATTTCCATCCCTTTAAGAATTGCCCGATGCACCGCATCGCTAATATTAGGATTGATCTGAAATGGAGGCTTTAAAGGATGATTTAAAGCCCTCATAAATGCAGCAGTTGGTGGTGTTTTCGTTAGCAGATAGTATAGCGTTGCCGCCAGAGCATAAACATCTGTGTACTCACCAAATCTACCCATTTCCCCGTACTGTTCGGGAGGGGCAAAACCGTGTGTTAATCCAATAGTCATTTGCTGAGTACAATCTGGAATAAAACCCCGCGCCAAACCAAAGTCAATCAAAACTGCATCAAAATTGTCGCGTACCATAATGTTTTGTGGCTTGATATCCCGATGCAGCAAACCTTTTTCGTGAACTACTATTACGGCTTCTGCCACTTTGCGGATGTAGTTTAAAGCTTCGGTTTCCCACAGAATTCCGCGCTTCCCCACACATTTCCACAAATCTTCCCCGGCAACATATTCCATCGCAATACAGGGCAAATCACCATCAATGAAATAGTTGTCTATTTGCACAATATTGGGATGTTTGCACAAAGATAGCAGCAGCGCCTCATCCCGGAATTTGTCCCGATACCAGCCAAAATTTCGATCGCTCAATAAGTCGTCTTTCAGCGTTTTGATGACAACCCGCTGTCGGTTTTGCGCTTTCTTCGCTAGGTACGTGGCCCCAAAGCCACCCTCACCTAACTTACGGTCAATAATATACCGATCGCCATTTAACTTCTGTCCCGGTGTCCAAACCATTCCCCTCACCGCCAACCCATATCAATGTTTATCTCGGCCTAGCCTGTATCTTAACTGTATTTTGTAGGTTGGGTTTAGTTCCACGCGCCGAACTCAGTTCGCCTTCCCAGTGATGCTTGGCTTTTAATTCGAGAAACCTCTTTACCCAAACAGGTCATTTCTATGGCAACCTAAAAAACAGCAGACACAATTTTTATAGACTTAATTACAAAACACTAGCAACCAACTATGCAAACTCTGCCCAATCCAACTAAAACCCCAAACCCTCAACCAATCTTCGACACCAGCATCAAACGCCGCAAAACCCGTCCGGTCAAAGTTGGCAGCATCACGATCGGCGGAGGCAACCCAGTCGTCGTACAATCGATGATTAACGAAGACACCCTCGACATCGACGGATCGGTCGCAGGAATTCGGCGATTGCACGAGATAGGCTGCGAAATCGTCCGCGTTACCGTGCCCAGCATGGCCCACGCCAAAGCTTTAGCCGAAATTAAGCAAAAATTGCACGAAACCTACCAAGCTGTGCCCCTGGTTGCGGATGTCCACCACAACGGGATGAAAATTGCGCTGGAAGTCGCCAAACACGTAGACAAAGTGAGAATCAATCCGGGGCTTTACGTTTTTGAGAAGCCGAAAGCCGACAGAAGCGAATACACTGACTCGGAATTTGCCGAAATTGGCGAAAAAATCCGCGAAACCCTCGAACCTCTGGTGATTTCCCTGCGAGATCAAGGTAAAGCTTTGCGAATCGGCGTTAATCACGGTTCCCTCGCGGAACGGATGCTGTTTACCTACGGCGACACCCCGGAAGGTATGGTGGAGTCGGCGCTGGAATTTATCAAAATTTGTGAGTCCCTGGACTTCCGCAATATCGTGATTTCCCTGAAAGCTTCCCGCGCGCCGGTGATGGTGGCTGCTTACCGCTTGATGGCGCACCGGATGGACGAACTCGGCATGGATTACCCGCTGCATTTGGGCGTTACGGAAGCTGGCGATGGCGAATACGGCCGGATTAAATCGACGGCTGGTATCGCGCCGCTGTTGGCTGACGGTATCGGCGATACTATCCGCGTCTCGCTGACTGAGGCGCCGGAAAAGGAGATTCCTGTCTGCTACAGCATTCTGCAAGCTTTGGGATTGCGGAAAACTATGGTTGAGTATGTGGCTTGTCCTTCCTGCGGCCGCACTTTGTTTAATTTGGAGGAAGTGTTGCATCAAGTGAGGGAGGCGACGAAGCATCTCACGGGTTTGGATATAGCAGTTATGGGCTGTATTGTCAATGGGCCGGGAGAAATGGCTGATGCTGATTATGGTTATGTCGGGAAGCAACCGGGTTTTATTTCTCTGTACCGCGGCCGGGATGAAATTAAGAAGGTTCCTGAGTCGGAAGGTGTGGCAGAATTGATTAATTTGATTAAGTCGGACGATCGCTGGTTTGAACCTGAGTAAGCTTTGCTGGATTTAGTTTTGAGGTTTGGGGCCTGGTAGAAGCCATTGGTGTGAACAATTGCCTGAAACCGTTGCAAAATCTCGCTTCGATCCGAGACCAGATCCCCCCTTAGCTTGCCCCCTACTCCCCCTTAAGAAGGGGGGGACAAGAGTATTCAAAGTCCCCCTTCTTAAGGGGGATTTAGGGGGATCTAGCCTCGGATACACAGCAGACAAAGGATTTTAAGCATTAGCTAATCCATCGCCCGCATTCGCCTGTGACAACCTCTGCATTGGGAACAAAACTAGGCAAAGTTGAATAAATATGTATCCAAAATCCGACCAAGGCTTGCCTGTGTTAGATTGGGCGTGATTATTCTGAAGTTTTTTCCTCCGGCGCGTCAGACAAATGGTTATAACAAAACGAGGCCTCGTTCTAAGTGCAGCAGCGGTGATTCTCACTGCTGTAACTCTTGCCAACACTGGTTGCAGTTCTAAATCTCTGGCTTCTTTTAGGGGAAGTCCTAAAGAATTGGTTGATGAAGTTTGGCAGATTATTGACAAAAGTTATGTTGATGGCACTTTTAACCAGGTTGACTGGAAAGCGGTGCGGAATGATTATTTGAACCGGACTTATACTAGCGATGAGGAAGCTTATAAAGCAATTCGCGAAATGCTGAAGAAGCTGGACGATCCTTATACCCGGTTTATGAACCCTGAAGAGTTCAAAAATATGCAGGTTGAAACTTCTGGGGAATTGACAGGAGTTGGGATTCAGTTGACTCAAGATGAGAAAACTAAGAAGTTGGTGGTGATTTCTCCGATTGAGGATACTCCTGCTTTTACTGCTGGTATTCTAGCTAAAGATATCATTACTAAGATTGATGGCAAAACTACCGAAGGTATGGATACGAATCAAGCAGTAAGTTTGATTCGCGGCCAGGCTAATACTGAGGTGACTCTGACTGTTTTGCGGGGCAATAAGGAAATAGATTTTAAGCTGAAACGCGCTAAAATTGAAATTCATCCGGTGCGGAAGTCGGTGCAGAAAAGCCCGATCGGCGAAATCGGCTATATTCGCTTAAATCAGTTTAGCGCGAATGCTGCTTCGGAAATGAAGTCGGCAATTAAGGATTTGGAACAGAAAAAGGTGGCAGGCTATATCTTAGACTTGCGTTCCAATCCCGGCGGTTTGCTCTACGGCAGTATTGAAATTGCTCGGATGTGGCTCAAAGAAGGTACGATCGTCTCTACGGTCGATCGCGTCGGTGAGGCCGATCGACAAACCGCAAACAAAGGAGAGATCACTGACAAACCTTTAGTTGTACTCGTAGACGGCGGTTCAGCAAGTGCTAGCGAGATTCTATCCGGCGCTTTGCAAGACAACAAGCGCGCGGTTTTGGTGGGAACTAAAACGTTTGGTAAGGGTTTGGTTCAGTCGGTACGTGGTGTCGGAAATGGCGCCGGTTTGGCGGTGACAATTGCCAAGTATTTTACTCCCAACGGTACTGATATCAATCACATGGGAATTAAACCGGATTTTCAGGTTGAACTCACTGACGCTCAAAAACAAGAGTTGCGGCGCGATCGCGATAAAATTGCTACGACGGCCGATCCGCAGTACGCGAAAGCTTTGCAAGTTTTGACTAATAAAATTACTGGTAAAACAGGAGATAGTAACGCCCAGGCGAAACCGCAGGCTGCGCCTCCCAAACCGACTGCGACGCAGGCTAAACCGAGTGCGGCACCTGCTAAATCTAAGTAGTTTTTAGTTACAAAAACTTCAGCAAAGAAGGACTAAAGTCCTCACTACGAACCTGGTTTGTAGTGAGGACTTTAGTCCTTCTTTCGTTCGTTTATTGCGGTTGACATTTACCAGCCCGAATTAAACCGATGCGTCGGGCGATCGCATCTTCAGCAGAATTGTAAGGGCCCCACTGTTCTATAATAGTGGGGTTTTGTTCTATTTGGGCGATCGTCTGCGAGGGCTCCGCCAACGGCAAAATCTCGCAATTACCAGCAGGACGTTTGACAATATAAAATTTTTGTGATTCTGTCATAGCTAAATTCGTCAGATAAAAGTTCGATACTAACTAATATAAGACGGCGGTTGAAACCGCGTCTACACAAACGATGTCCGCCTCCGCGGACTGAAGACAATAACCGTCCAATCTTCAACCCGCGAAGGCGGGTTTTGTCTGTGTAGACGCGGTTTCAACCGCCGTCTAATCTTCAACCCGCGCAGGCGGGTTTTGTCTGTGTAGACGCGGTTTCAACCGCCGTCTAATCTTCAACCCACGAAGGCCGGTTTTGTCTGTGTAGACGCGGTTTCAACCGCCGTCTAATCTTCAACCCACGAAGGCCGGTTTTGTCTGTGTAGACGCGGTTTCAACCGCCCATTTTCTGTTCAAAACTGCGATAAGAATTAAAAAAAACTAACACTTTCGGAAGATGCCAGATATTTTATCTATGATAACAATATAGACATTTATCTAAGCCGTGCATCAAACACTTTCTCTTCTCATCGAAATATTCTAATCAATACCAAGAAAAACAATGCAATTTCTCCCCAAAACAATCCCCGAAAATCAAACCGAAATCATCCCAATTAAAGAATCCCCCCCGCCAGAAATTGTTACTTTCGATGTCAGCGGAATGAAATGTGCGGGTTGCGCTGCATCAGTTGAACGCCAACTCATGCAGCATTCAGGTGTCCTTTCCGCTTGCGTTAACTTAGCCGTAGAAGTCGCAACGATTGAGTGTCAACCGGGGGCTGTCGATGCAGAGGTTTTAGCCAAAAAGTTGACTGATAACGGATTTCCCTCTCTGTCTCGCTTAGGTGGAAATCAGCGCGAAGCGGAAGCGGCAGTAATTGAACGGCGGCGGCAAGAAATTCGACAGCAAATCAATCAATTGTCGATCGCCCTGATCCTAATTATTCTATCCGGTTTAGGTCACGTACTCGGCACAAAAGCCCCAATTCTCAGCAACATTTGGTTTCACTGGGGACTCGCCACCCTCGCATTGCTGCTACCGGGCCGCCCGATTATCGTTGACGGCTGCCGCAGTTTGTGGCGCAACGCACCAAACATGAACACTTTGGTAGCTTTAGGCGCAGTCACAGCTTACACGGCTAGCAATGCGGCGCTGCTGTTTCCACGCATGGGATGGGAGTGCTTTTTTGACGAACCCGTGATGCTGCTGGGCTTTATTTTGTTGGGCAAAACTCTCGAACAACAAGCCAAACGGCGCGCTGCATCTGCTTTGCAAGCTTTAATCGCACTACAACCGGCGACAGCCCGCTTAGTTGATTTTAAACTCCCACTTTTAGATTTTGCCTCGCCAGAATTGCCGCCAAACTCGACATCTGCGGTCTACAATCCACAATACATTGAAATTCCAGCCGATCGCGTCCGAGTCGGAGAATGGTTGCAAGTTTTACCGGGGGAAAAATTTCCCGTAGACGGCGAAATCTGCGAGGGAAAAACCACCGTAGATGAGTCGATGCTGACTGGCGAATCTATCCCAGTTTTGAAGCAACCAGGAGATACAGTCGCGGCCGGAACTATCAATAAATCCGGGGCAGTTGTGATGCGGGCAACTCGCACAGGTCAAGAAACAACTGTAGCTCAAATGGTGGCTTTGGTGCAAGCTGCCCAAACTCGCAAAGCGCCGATTCAACATTTAGCAGATACTGTCGCCGGATATTTTGTCTATGGCGTGATGGCGATATCGGCTTTAACTTTCTTATTTTGGTATTTTGCTGGAACTCATATTTGGCCTTCTGTGCTTTTAGGACAAGGGGTAATGGATATGAATCACGGGGCAATGGGCATGGGGCATGGGGCATTGGGCATGGGAAATCAATTATCAATTACCGATTACCAATTACCCATTACCCATTATCAATCTTCTTTGCTGTTAAGTTTGAAATTAGCGATCGCAGTTTTAGTCATCGCTTGTCCTTGCGCTTTGGGACTGGCTACCCCAACTGCAATTTTAGTCGGTTCTGGCATCGGGGCGGAGCGCGGGTTGTTAATTCGCGGTGGTGATGTTTTGGAACGGGTACATCAATTAGATACGGTGGTTTTTGACAAAACTGGGACTCTCACAACTGGAAATCTCACACTCACTGATTATTTGCCGATTTTTGTGAATTATGAGTTGGATTTGAACTCAGATATTAATGTGGGAAACAGCCAAGATTCCTGTTCCACAATATCCACAATTGATGATGTTTCTGGCAACAAGCAAGATGCCTGTTCCACAATTTCTACAATGTCTGCAATTGATGATGTTTCTGGTAACAGGCAAGATGCCTGTTCCACAATTTCTACAATGTCTGCAATTGATGATGTTTCTGGTAACAGGCAAGATGCCTGTTCCACAATTTCTACAATGTCTGCAATTGATGATATTTCTGGCAACAAGCAAGATGCCTGTTCCACAATTGATTCAAAACTGCTGCAAATTGCCGCGGCGGTGGAAAGAGGCGCTTGTCATCCGATCGCCGCCGCGATTTTGCTGGAATCTCAACAGCAACGTTTGCCGCTGCTACCTGCTGAGGATTTCTACACGGAACCGGGATTTGGGGTTTCTGCTCTGGTGGAAGGCCGGCGGGTGTTCGCGGGGAATGTCGAGTGGATGAGCCAGCAGGGCGTCGCTGTGGCTGCGAAACTTTTGGATTCTTTGGCAGGCAAAACGGCGGTTTACGTGGCTTCTGGGGGCGTTTTGCTGGGGGTAATCGGGCTAAAAGATAGTCTGAGACCGGATGCTAAGGCGGCGGTCGATCGCCTGCGGGATATGGGATTGCGGGTGATCATGCTGACTGGTGATACTGCATCGGCGGCGGCTGTGGTGTCGCAGCAGCTAGGTTTGGGGGAGGCTGATGTTTTCGCTGAAGTGCGGCCGGATGGAAAAGCCAGGGCGATCGCCAGTTTGCAAGCCCAAGGCTGTAAAGTGGCTGTAGTCGGCGATGGTATCAATGATGCGCCGGCTTTGGCTCAAGCAGATGTCGGTATCGGTTTGCACTGCGGCACAGATGTAGCGGTTGAGACAGCTCAAATTGTGCTGATGCGAAATGCTTTGATGGATGTTGTTGAGTCGATCGACCTTGGTCGCGTTACTTTTAATAAGATTCGCCAAAATTTATTCTGGGCTTTTGCTTACAATATTCTGGGAATTCCTGTTGCAGCCGGTCTCTTGCTGCCTGCAACTGGAATTTTACTCAGTCCTGCGGCAGCCGGCGCATTTATGGCATTTAGTTCTGTTAGCGTTGTTACCAATTCTTTGCTGCTGCGGCAGAAGTTTCGAGCTTAAATGTATGCCTTCCAAATAAAAGTCATCAGCGATTGGCCATTAGCTAGGAACTAATGACCGATCGCTGATGACTTATGACTAATTATTTATGGCTACAGTGCCATACTCTCCAAAAGCCGCCAGTTATTATTTTTCATGACGGAACGACTGACAAGCTCGAACATTTGACGGCAGTGGTTATTGGTTTGCAAGGGCAATTCCTCATTTTTGATCACGAAGTTCATACGAACCTCTGAGTCACTAGCCGCGTTTTTCTCGATTAGAACTTCGGCGGTGACCAGTTTCGGAATCGAAACTTGACCCGGAAGTTCGCGGGCCATCAGCGAATCTCCTGTATTGTAGATAATATCAAGATTGCATGACTCTAAAATTTCAATCAGAGACTGACGGAGACGGTCGATGGGAACTGCAACGATAAAAAAACCAGTATAACGAGCCATAGATAACTCCAACTGTGAGGCACTTAGACTTTATCATCATACCGAACCTAGAACAGATAGACAGAACGATTTATATTTATTTTCATTGAGGTGGAAAGTTACGGAATGAAGGGCAAACTTATCGTATTTGAGGGGGTAGAAGGTGCGGGAAAAACTACTCAAATGCAGCGATTGATACATAGGCTGCAATCAAGTTATCCGCAGAAAGTCCGGTTGGTGGCTACTCGCGAACCCGGGGGTACTGAGTTGGGAAAAGGACTGCGGCATTTGTTACTCAAACAAGATCCGGGTGAATCTGTATCCGACCGAGCAGAATTACTCATGTACGCGGCCGATCGCGCTCAGCACGTCGAAATTTTTATTAAACCCGAGTTATCAAAAGGAACGATTGTTTTATGCGATCGCTTTACAGACTCTACGATTGCTTATCAGGGCTACGGCCGCAATCTTAACTTAAATTTAATTAAGCAGTTGAATGAAATTGCCACAGGCGGCTTGGAAAGCGATCTAACTTTGTGGCTGGATATTAATGTTGAGGCGGGTTTGGCGAGGGTAAGAGCGAGGGGAGAGCGCGATCGGATCGAGCAAGCAGATTTGCAGTTTCACAAGCGGGTACAGCAAGGTTTTGCCGACTTGGCCGAGTCAAATAAATCTAGAATTGTCCGGATAAATGGCGATCGCCCAGAAGATGCGATCGCTCACGAAATTCAAGCTATCGTAACTCGCAAATTAAAAGCTTGGGGATATCTAAATAATACCCATTCTGAAAAGTAGGCTTACATAGATGGCCAGAAACCGGGTTTTTTTAGGAAATATTTGCTTAAAATCCTCAATCTTGATGAAAAACCCGGTTTCTTCGTTCGTAGCTAACTAACTGTAGTAGCTAACTAACCGTAGGGTGCGTCAGGGGGCAAAATTCTGCGCTCAATAGTCATCAAATTCAGCCCACTGTTGCACCCCACAATAACTAAAAAATTATTCCATCCATCCGTTACACCCGTGGAGCGAATCCGTTACCGAACTTCCTTCTTCCTTCTTCCTCCTTCCTCCTTCCTTCTTCCCTCTTCCTTCTTCCTTCTTCCTTCTTCCTTCACAAACATGGATTATTTCACATCATTAATCGGACAAAATCGAGCAGTAGAATTGCTAACCCAAGCAGTCGATCGCAACCGAATTGCTCCGGGTTATCTATTTGTCGGCTCCAACGGCACCGGCAAAAGCTTAGCAGCACAGTGTTTCATCGAACTTTTATTCTCAGTCAATCTTCCCGAAAGGCGATCGATAGACTCCGTGCAAAATCGCGTCAGACAGCGAAACCATCCAGACTTGCTCTGGGTAGAACCAACCTACATGAACCAAGGCAAACGGCTGTCCCCAAAAGAAGCAGAAGAAGCAGGCTTAAAGCGGAAAGCACCGCCCCAAATTCGCCTGGAACAAATTCGAGAAATCGGTGAATTTCTGAGCAGGCCACCGCTAGAAGCAGGGCGTTCCGTCGTAGTTTTAGAACAAGCAGAAACAATGGGCGAGGGAGCCGCTAACGGCTTGTTGAAGACTTTAGAAGAACCGGGAAAAGCCGCCCTAATCTTAATTGCACCGACGGTGGAAGCTTTGCTACCCACATTGATTTCCCGCTGTCAAAAAATCCAGTTTTCGAGGCTGAATCCCCAAGCAATGGCACAAGTTTTGGAGCAAGCGGGATTCGCCGAGATTTTATCCCATCCCGAGGTAATAGGTATGGCGCAGGGAAGTCCTGGAGAAGCAATTGCTATTTGGCAGCAACTGCAATCAATACCCGAGGATTTGCTGCAAAAAGTCAAGCAGTTGCCTCAAAATCTGCGGTCAGCTTTGGAATTGGCTAAGGAAATTGATAAAACTTTAGATACTGAATCTCAGTTGTGGTTGATAGATTATTTACAGCACTGTTACTGGCAGCAATTCTTGGCAGGACGAATTACCCGATCGCCCTTAGATCCCTTAGAAAAAGCCCGCCAATATTTGCTAAACTACGTACAGCCGCGATTAGTCTGGGAATGCACGCTAATGGGAATTTGTCAGTAGATTTTAGATTTTAGATTTAGTTGCAGCGCAGTAAATCACAGAGCAGTAAGTCTTAGTCTAAAATTTTGGAATCGACCCAGAGGCTGGTGTCAGAGGCTTGTACTCGTTTTTGCGCGGGGGGTCAAGCATCATCTAATGCCGAGTTTTATCCCAATAGCATGAGTAACACAATGGAAAAAGCTACATTTGCCGCCGGTTGTTTTTGGGGAGTCGAACACAAATTTCGCGCCGTTGTGGGTGTGGTTTCGACTGCTGCGGGCTACACAGGAGGTCACTGGCCCAATCCCTGCTACCTGGATGTCTGCGCCCGAGTCACCGGTCACGCCGAAGCAGTGCTCTTGGAGTACGATCGATCGCAAGTGAGCTACGAAACACTGCTAGATATATTCTGGAACTGCCACGATCCAACCCAAATCAATCGCCAAGGCCCCGACAGAGGCGAACAGTACAGGTCGGTCATTTTTTATCACAACTCCGAACAAGAAAAAGCCGCCCGCGCCTCCAAACAAAAATTGCAAATTTCCGGTAAATACGACAAAGATATTGCCACCGAAATCAAACCCGCTGTGGAATTTTACATGGCAGAGGATTACCACCAGCAGTATATTGAGAAGAAGCGGCAGCCCTCCCCGTAGAGCAATTTATTTGCATCCACTTAATTATTAGTCGTTAATTGTTATATTCTACAGGCCACAACAACTAGAATCAAATTACTTCGTAGTCATGACTTGAGTCATTACGCAAATCAAAGGACTCGCATTCATCACTACGAACCTGTGAGGACTTCAGTCATTACCAAAATCAAAGGACTAAAGTCCTCACTACGAACCTGATACAAACACAGGATTTTTCCCAAACAAAAAGCGCCCCTATTTCTAGGAGCGCTTTTTGTCTATCGAGGACTAAAACTTAGCCGTTGATGGAAGGAGCAACCAAAGCCACGGGAGTTGTTTCGCCAGCGGCCAAGTCGAGTGGGAAGTTGTGAGCGTTGCGCTCGTGCATTACTTCCATACCCAAGTTAGCGCGGTTGATAACATCAGCCCAGGTGTTGATGACGCGACCTTGTGAGTCGATAATCGATTGGTTGAAGTTGAAACCGTTCAAGTTGAATGCCATTGTGGAAATACCCAAAGCGGTAAACCAAATGCCAACTACTGGCCATGCGCCTAACAAGAAGTGCAAGGAACGGCTGTTGTTGAATGAAGCGTATTGGAAGATCAAACGACCGAAGTAGCCGTGGGCTGCAACGATGTTGTAGGTTTCTTCTTCTTGACCGAATTTGTAACCGTAGTTTTGCGATTCGGTTTCGGTTGTTTCACGAACCAAAGAAGAGGTAACTAAAGAACCGTGCATGGCGGAGAACAAAGAACCACCGAAGACACCAGCTACTCCCAACATGTGGAAGGGGTGCATCAGGATGTTGTGCTCGGCTTGGAACACGATCATGAAGTTGAATGTACCGGAGATACCCAAGGGCATACCGTCTGAGAATGAACCTTGTCCGATAGGGTAGATCAAGAATACTGCGGTGGCTGCTGCAACTGGTGCAGAGTATGCTACGCAGATCCAAGGACGCATTCCTAAGCGGTAGCTAAGTTCCCATTCACGACCCATGTAGCAAAAAATGCCGATCAGGAAGTGAAAAATTACCAGTTGGTAAGGGCCGCCGTTGTACAACCACTCATCCAAGGAAGCAGCTTCCCAGATTGGGTAGAAGTGCAAGCCGATCGCGTTTGACGAAGGAACAACTGCACCAGTGATGATGTTGTTGCCGAACATCAAGGAACCAGCTACTGGTTCGCGGATGCCGTCGATGTCCACGGGAGGGGCACCGATGAAGGCGATGACGTAGCAGATTGTGGCAGTGAGCAAGGTAGGAATCATCAAGACGCCGAACCAGCCTACATAGAGGCGGTTGTCAGTCGATGTGACCCAGTTGCAAAACTGCGACCAGATATTAGCGCTTTCGGGCTGTTGTAAGGTTGCTGTCATGTGTTTATGATTGCTATTGGTTTTTCAATGTTCGGATGATGTCTCTATTATTAACTGTCTCGTTAAGGTTTGTAAAGGGGTGTAACGACAGTTTAACTGATGAGCCTCATCAGGAAAGCTGATGGGGGTGGTGCCGAGGGGAAAAAGTCGTCACATCGAGTCCGCCACGCAGCTTAACCTTAACGGGGAACCGGAACAGGAGAAGGTGGGGAAGTGGGAGTCAGTGGCTCGATCGGCAGTGGAGGAGCCGGAGTGCGAGGAGGTGGAGCACTGCTGAACTGTTGCAGTTGCTGCGAGGTGAGCGATCGCAAAATTCTCAGTCCCAGAGTGTTTCGGGAGATTCCCAGAGCGTAGTTCGGCTCTAAATAGGGGCGGAAATTTGATTTGTTGTTCAAATAGCTTTCCATGAAAGCTAGGCTGAGTCCGTTTAGGTAGCGGCGGGCTAAAGCTGGTTCGGGGCCGATCGCCTCTGCTGGTGGCACAAAGACGCTTTGAGGCGATTGGTCGATCGTGGAAAAGTGAGTGCCGTTCTTCATCAGTACCAGATATTTGTTGGGCGATGTCAGCCACGTGAAGGGTTGAATTTGTTCCAGCAAAGCGGGGGCGACGGTATCGGCGGTGCCTGCGATTACCATGACTGGGATTTGGATTTGGCTGAGATTTGTTTCTCCCAGAATGCTGCTGACGATCGGGTTGATGGCGATCGCAGCTTTGATGCGCGGATCGCCGAAATTGTACTGGTTGCGCTCTAGGCTGCGGGCGCGACACTGCAACAGCAGCGAGATGTTCCAAGTTTCGTTTTCCAGCTTGCAGTCTTTGTCTAGCTGTGCAAAGTTAATCCCCGCCCCGGCTAACGTTAAGGCTGTATAGCCGCCGAAAGACTGGCCGATGATGCCGACTCGCTGCAAGTCGAGCTGCCCTCGGTAGGCCGGATTGGTTGTCGAAAGTTTGGTTAAATAATCGAGCAAGTCTTTGATGTCGAGGGGGCGGTTGACAAATTCTGCTGGTTCTGATACTTCGCTGGCTCTGCCTGTTACTAGGTCTTGGATTTGTTGGGCGTTGCTGCCGGGGTGTTCGGGGACAGCGACGGCAAAACCGTAGGAGGCTAGGTGTTTGGCTAAATACTCGTAGGAAATCCGATCGGAACCTAAACCGTGGGAAATTACTACGACTGGCGCCGGTTGCGGACTTTTGAGCGGCAGGTAGATGTCAATATCAAATGTACGATCGCGATTTGGACTCGTCAGAGTTACCGATGATTTTTTCCAAGCATAGGAGCCCGGGAGCTGGATCTCTAGCATTTCGGCGGGCTGTACCGGCGGTTCGGAGGCAGCTTGTGCTTCCGACAATTGGGCAACTCCGGCGATCGCCCGGTTGGAACGGTTGATCAGCGATGTCAGCTCGCTGGCGATACCCAAGCCGCGGGAGATGTCAATTCTGATGCCGTAAGTGGGGAATTTTTGCAGCACGTTGAGAATTGTCAGCCCTTCTGGATCTGAGGCTGCTAAAATTAAAGCGGCGCGGATCGCATAAAATCCGGGCTGCCGAGCTTTGGTTTGAATTACTCGCCCCAAGCGTTCCAGCAGCACTTCTCCTTGAGGCGTGTAGAGGAATTGGGCGATCGTCACGGGGCTGATTTCAGCTCTCGCTTGCAGGGCGCTGCGAATCTCAGCTAGCTGTGCTTTTTTCGCGTACTGAGCGAAGCCGTCCAAGTTCGTGTCTACTTTACCTTCTTTGGCGAAGAGTTCCAAGGATGCGATCGGCACTGATACTTCTAGCGGCCCGTAAGTGATATAAATTTTTTCTGCTCCCAAAGCAGGTGCAGCGCTGCAAACAGCGGCGAAGGCAAACAATCCTAGGTATTTTGGGGCGATCGACCGCCGAGTGCGAAGCGCAACAGTGAAGAGACTCGGAAACAGACAGTTCATAACTTTCACACCTAGGACTTGTAATTAATTAAGTCGGTGAAACCAAGTAAATTGTTTCACCAATATTTAATACCAAAAAAATCGCTCTTTTGATTCGGAAATTAGGTTATGGTGGGAAGCATAGCCAAAAAAGCAATTTTATGACCGGACAAAACTAGCTGAACTTTAAAATTCAACGCCGAGGGGTCAGTCGATTTTCCATTTTTCCATTTTTTAGATTTGAGAAATGCTTGGCAGATGAATCTGAAAGCTTGAACCTTCGTCTAAAATTGAGGGAGAGCCATACTCATAACGGCGGGCAATTGTATCCGTCTTTGAGTGATGGGTCAAACTACGGTCACGCCCATTGATGATTTTTTCAGCTATCCAAGATATTTGCGATCGAGTTTGTAACTACAGTCAGAGTGAGATAATTAATCATGTTCAACGCAACTGCTATCCTGATTGACGCTTTTGTGCAAGAGCTCCAGGCCGGCTACCGTCGCACCTATGGCAAGTACAAGCCTGATTACCCTGAAATTATCGCTTGGGCGGGGACAATGGCTCTGGAAAATATCGCTAACTGCGATGCTCTTTACCACAATGTGGAACACACGATGCTGGTGGCCTTGGTGGGACAAGAAATTCTCCGGGGCAAGCATATTCGCGAAGGTGGAGTGTCTCCAGAAGATTGGCTGCACTACCTGATTTCGCTGCTGTGCCACGATATCGGCTACGTGAAAGGTGTTTGCCGCCAAGACCAAGAAGCTGTGGGACTCTACGCTACGGGTATTGATGGGGGCATGGTTTCTGTGCCGATCGGCGCCACTTCTGCCAGTTTAACTCCTTATCACGTCGATCGAGGAAAACTCGTAATTGACGAACGCTTCGGCGGCCACACATTAATTGATGCCGAACAAATCAAGCGCAATATTGAACTGACACGCTTTCCAGTTCCTGCTAGCGAAACCCATCAAGACAGAAATAATTATTCTGGATTGGCTAGAGCAGCAGATTTGATCGGTCAGTTGAGCGACCCCAATTACCTCCGCAAAATCAGTGCGCTGTTCTACGAATTTGAGGAAGTCGGCACTAATAAAATATTGGGCTATCAGTCTCCGGGAGATTTGCGACAAAATTACGCCAAATTTTATTGGAACGGAGTTTTTCCATACATTCCGGCAGCTTTGAACTACTTGGAATTGACCCAAGGAGGCAAACAAATTATTGCTAACCTTTACGCTAACGTGTTTCAGGTAGAACACGCTGAACCGCTTGCTTTCACCAAGCCCAACGCTCAAGAATTCATCAAATCCCGCGCGAACGGCAACTCGAACGGCGACAAAGATGCTGATAACCTGCAACCTGCTATATCCGGGGATAGCAAAAAATTTAGCGAGTTTGCCGACCTGAATTTGTGAGTAATTTGCCCGTAAAATTCAGCTATAAACGCGAGTCACAATCAAGAGATTTTATTATTTTCTAGTTGCTGGCTCTTTTTTTTGAGCTAAAATCGAGATTGAAAACCTAAAATTTAAAACTTAAAATCTCAAATTGATATGGTAGCAGAGATTCAGCAGCAAATTCAACAGTTGAGGCAGCAGCTACAGGAAGCTAGCTATGCTTATTATATTCTGGATGCGCCGATTATGGCTGATGAGGTGTACGATCGACTTTATCGCCAGTTGCAAGAATTAGAATCCGATTATCCTGAGTTAGTTACTGCGGAAAGTCCTACTCAGCGCGTGGGAGAAAAGCCCGCTACTCAATTTTTTAGTGTCAAGCACAATATTCCTCTCTACAGTTTGGAAAATGCTTTTAATCTTGAGGAATTTGCTAAATGGCAGGAACGCTGGCGGCGATATGCACCCCCCTTAACTACCTCCGTTCAAGGGGGGGAAAAAGATGCAATTTCACCCGCTCTTGATGGAATTTTACCCCCCCTAACCCCCCCTTGCCAAGGGGGGGAACAAGATGGAATTTCACCCGCTCTTGATGGAATTTCACCCCCCCTAACCACCTCCGTTCAAGGGGGGGGACAAGATGGAATTTCACCCCCCCTAACCCCCCCTTGCCAAGGGGGGGAACAAGATGGAATTTCACCCGCTCTTGATGGAATTTTACCCCCCCTAACCCCCCCTTACCAAGGGGGGGGACAAGATGGAATTTCACCCATTAGCAACAACGAAAAGCCAGAAATTACTCCCCCCCTTAGCAAGGGGGGGCCGGGGGGGGTTTCCTATGTTTGTGAGTTAAAAATTGACGGTTCTGCTTTAGCTTTAACCTATGAAAATGGGGTTTTAGTTCGCGGTGCGACGCGGGGAGACGGGATTGCGGGAGAGGATATTACTCAAAATGTCAAGACTATTCGTTCGATTCCTCTCAAGCTGAATTTAGAAAATCCACCGCCGGTGGTGGAAGTGCGGGGAGAGGCTTTTTTGTCTTTGGCTGTGTTTGAGGAAATTAATCGCGAGCGGGAAAAAGCGGGGGAACAATTGTTTGCTAATCCTCGCAATGCGGCGGCGGGTACGCTACGACAGTTGGATTCTAAAATTGTGGACAAGCGACGGTTGGATTTCTTTGCTTATACTCTGCATTTAGATGAGGCTAATGAGGAGCAAACCCAGTGGGAATCGTTGGAATTTTTGCGCCGAATGGGGTTTAAGGTGAATCCCAATCGCAAAATTTGCTGTTCGTTGGATGAGGTGCGGGATTATTACGAATATTGGGATACTGAACGGCGTAATTTACCTTATATGACTGATGGGGTTGTTGTTAAGATAAATTCGGTTTTGCTACAGCGACAGTTGGGTTTTACTCAGAGGTTTCCGCGTTGGGCGATCGCCCTTAAGTATCCGGCGGCGGAAGTCCCTACAATTGTAGAAGCAATCACCGTGCAAGTCGGGAGAACCGGCGCCTTGACTCCTGTAGCGGAACTCAAGCCGGTGCAGTTGGCTGGAACCACGGTTTCGCGGGCTTCTCTCCACAACAGCGATCGACTTTCCGAACTCAACCTCCACATCGGCGATACTGTGATTGTCAGAAAAGCTGGGGAAATCATACCAGAAGTTGTGCGAGTTTTGCCGGAACTTCGCCCGCAAAATGCTCAAATTTTCCAAATGCCTAACTGCTGTCCCGAATGCGCCCAGCCTGTGGTTCGCGAAAAAGGGGAGGCCGTGACTCGCTGCATCAACACGTCTTGTCCGGCGATTTTGAGGGGTTCTCTGATTCATTTTTGCAGCCGGGATGCTCTCGATATTAACGGTGTTGGGGAAAAGTTGGTGCAGCAGATGGTTGATAGCAATCTGGTGCATTCGGCGGCGGATTTGTTCGATTTGACTGCTGACAGGTTGATGGGTTTGGAACGCATGGGTAACAAGTTAGCAGAAAAGTTGGTCAGTGCGATCGCCCAATCGAAAAATAAACCTTATTCGCGGGTACTTTACGGCTTAGGAATCCGCCATGTCGGCACAGTCAACGCGCAATTGCTGACAGAAAGGTTCACAAATGTGGAAGACTTAGCAACGGTATCGGCGGCTGCAATTGAGGGCGTTTATGGCATCGGCCCGGAAATTGCTCAATCGGTTTATCAGTGGTTTAGAGTTCCAGCAAATCAAAGTTTAATTGCACGGTTGAAAATTACGGGATTGCAATTGCACTCAGAAGTAAAAAGTCTGAATTTAGGAGACCAAGATTTACAATTTGCAGGCAAAACCTTTGTTCTAACTGGGACTTTGCCTACTCTCAAACGAGATGAAGCTAAAGATTTGATTCAACAAGCTGGAGGGAAAGTCACTAATTCTGTTAGTGCTAAAACTGATTATGTGATTGTGGGAGAAGATGCCGGTTCAAAGTTGGAAAAAGCTCAATCTTTGGGAATTGAAATACTTTCGGAAGCTGAGTTATTGGAACTGCTATTGAAATTATAAATGATTGGGAAAAGTCAATACATCTCTCCTTGCTCTTTCTCTGCGGCCTCTGCGGCCTCTGCGGTTCAAAAAAAGCTGATTCATTCAGCCATTTTCAAAAGATATCAGCAACAACGTTAGTGCCTAGGTGCAAAATATCCGATTGCAAATTCCGCAATACCTCAAAAGGCAGATAAATGGCGTTAGCGAAGCTTGCAGCTATGGGAGCGCATTTCGTCAATATACATACTTCCCTCGCCGGAGTACCAGAATTGGTTGTCGGTAGAGGCTAGTTTTGCTAAAATTTGATAGGGTTTGCAGTTGCGCGCGATCGCAAGTGCCAGCCCAACCAAATCTTAGCAATCAGAGGAGATACGTGATGTCGGAAATTCCAGAACAAACACAAACAAATTTGTCGGCTCCAGAAACAACTTCTGAAAGCTCTATTTCTTGGACGGAAAACGTAAAACTTAGCTTGGGAAACATCCTGAACAGTTGGAAGGTGAAAGCCGGATTGGGAGTTACTGTGCTATTGGGCGTCTTAGTGTTGTCGTTTTTCTGGCAGCACATCATTGCAGTTGTAGGTATGAACAGTTGGTCGGCTCGATCGGGCGCTAGAGCGATCGAATGTATGGTAAGAGATACTAATGACGACGAGTATGTAAGTTGCAGCGCTCTCCTCGACCAGCAAATTGTCCCTCTCGAATGCAGTTCTAGTTTGTTAAATATCGGTTGTCGCGTCAATTATGGAACTGCCGCGCCTAATTTGAAACAGCTTGGGCCCAGAGCTGCTGCTGGTTTGAGATAATTTTTGACTCGAAGCAGAGCTTCATAGTCGCCGTGATACAAAAAGTTTGGACTTTTGTTCAAGCCCCCAGATTCATCTGTGGGGTTGTATCTAATATTTACAAATCAATTGATTTTATACATAATAACTGTTGGTAGTGAGGACTTGAGTCCTCATAAAATTTTGCGGACTGAAGTCCTCACTACGAACCTGGAATGCTGGATTTCATATCGGCATTTTTTGCGGACTGAAGTCCTCGCTACGAACCTGAAATGCTGGATTTTAGGTAAGGCAATCTACAACATAGCAACTTACCAAGGACTTCCGATGAGCGTGAAACCGCTCCAGTAGTAAGGATGAGCAAAATTTTGGTTTGGTTCTTGTATTTGAGCAGGTAAATTTAACTTGCCGCTTGTTGTTACTAACTGTCGGTTTTCAATCCGAACTTTACGAGCAATCATCGCCTGTTGAGTAAGTTGCAGAGTTTGTGCCTTGGTGGCTGCTCCTCGAAGCTGGTGATAAAATTCGCTCATCAGCCCTAAAGTGCCTCCATCGTCAACATACCACAAACTCCCTAAGGCAGATTTGGCGCCGGATTTTACCGCTAAACCTCCAAAACCTAACTCTGATTCCCGATCGCCCAAAGCTGTTTGACAAGCACTCAACACTAATAAGTCTACCTGCGGATCGCGCCAATTTAAACTCTCCATGCGATCGAGCTGCAATTTGGAATTCCACATTTGAATGTAAGAATTGCTCGGCGAGCCCGCTTTGAAGTGAGCGTGAGTGGCTAGGTGCACGATGCGAAACCCTCGCTTTGTGTGTTCTGAGTTGAGATTCTCTAAGGTGAAGTTTGAATTGAGGAAAGATGGCCCGTGCCACTCGGCAGCAATTGCCTCTAATTCGATCGGCACGCTGAACAAGGGTTTGTTGTCCACAAATTCTGACCGTCCCATTGCTAGGACTGTGGCGTCTCTAACTGGCTTATAATCGTTATTAGTCAGGCTGAAACTCGGAATTAGGCTGAAACTGTATTTTTCAATCAAGAAGCCTTTACCATCGTGCAAAGCGGCAAAGGGCATACTCCGCAATCCCGGATCGACTGACAGCAACAAAGTCTCAATTCCTAAGTTTTGCAAGTCTTTTTCTAGCGGTGCGATCGCCCATTTATACAGTTGCTGGGCAGAGGCTAGATAATTGCTAGTACCGCGTTTGGCGGGATTGGTGATTTCATCGCGCAACTCCTTGACGACGGGGAAAAGAGCTGCTCTGTTGGCTTCGGGAACGCTGTAGTGAATCGGCCGCCCCACAGGAGGAACTAAAATGAGTTCTAATCGATCGATTCGCGAGACTATGTAGATGATAGCAGAGCGCTTGCCGGTTTGCTGTTCGATATTTCTTAATGTTTGTTGGAATGTCGCAATCATAATTTTTGGGTCTGGGAGGTTGGCTTTTACCCCCAGGTATTCGCCAAATTCTTGATTCCTGGTTTGTTCGATTCCCCAGATTGTTTTCTGGATGTCGTTACCTTCAAAAAGTCGATCAGGAGATGGAACATATCCCAACGCTAAATTAGAAGTAGGCTTCAGCGATGGCGTTGTTTCGTTGGGAGGTGTTGGCTGTTGGCTGGGGGGTAACTTACTGGTGATACTTGAATCCAGTCTTAAAATTTGACCCGCAGCAGCACCGGGAGTGTCCAGCGGTGAAATTTGGCGGCGGCGTTGAAAGTCTTCTGGATCGGGGGTTGAGGCTGTTGCTGCTGTTGTTGGTGTGGCTGGTGTTGCTGTGGGCGCGATCGTCCTGGGCGACAATGGGTTTGCTAAGGAGTCGATCGTCCTGGGCGATAATGGGTTTGCTAAGGAGTCGATCGAAGTTATTGGTAATGACTCCTGCGGCGCACTCGGCTCAATAATCTGCCCAATTATTTGCCTTATTTGTGGATTGATTTCCCCTGTTGTCGGCTGATTTATTTGCGGAATTGTTGGCTGATTTATTTGCGGAATTGTCGGCTGATTGATTTGCGGAATTGTCGGCTGATTGATTTGCGGAATTGTCGGCTGATTTATTTGGGTAATTGTCGGCTGATTGATTTGGGGAATTGTCGGCTGATTGATTTGCGGAATTGTTGGCTGATTGATTTGCGGAATTGTTGGCTGATTGATTTGCGGAATTGTTGGCTGATTGATTTGCGGAATTGTTGGCTGATTGATTTGCGGAATTGTTGGCTGATTGATTTGCGGAATTGTCGGCTGATTTATTTGGGGAGTTGTACTCGGAGTTGGAGTTGGAGTTGTACTCGGAGTTGGAGTTGGAGTTGTACTCGGAGTTGGAGTTGGAGTTGGAATTGGATCGATCGCATCATCAGTCGAAAATGCAATATTACCCACACTACTAGAACGCGGAAACGACTGCGACGTAATGCTAGATTGTCCCGTGTTAATTGCACCCGCCGTACCGTTAGTAGTCGCATTTCCAACAACAAACGGTTGAATCGGTGCTGCTTTATCTCCTCCAGCGTGCGCGATCGTAATTTGGCCACCACCCGTACCGCCAGCAGTAGAAATGCTAGTAAATCCCGGGGAAAGTGGCGTGGAAAAACCACCCGTAGCGCGGAAAAAGTTCCCCGTCGAAATAGAGACATCGGCACCAGTGCCGCCAGTACCGCCTTGGGCGTTAATCGACTCGACTTGAATATCGCCGATCGGATCTAATAACACATTACCGGCTTTACCCACTGTACCGCTGGAGTTAATTTGTCCGGCTGTAATTGAAGTTATCGCCTTGACAGTGATGTTAGCGCCAATACTTCCCGATGTATTCAAATTACCTGCTGTGAAAACGTTACCGCTGTTAAACAGAATTTCTCCACCATTAGTAGTAACGTTTTTAACTGCGATATCGCCGCTGGCATTAATATTGACTTTGCTGGCGGTTACATCTTCCGAAAACTCGACTTTTTTCGTATTCTGTGCTGTCAATTGTTGGGCATTAATTGTCGCTTTTTGTATCACATTGCCAGCATTTTTAATCAAAATATTTCCTAACTTACTGGTGGCGCCCACTGCTCCATTGAAAGTGATGCTGCCGCTACCTGCATCCAGATTTAGGCTGCGGGCCGCACCGATGCTGTCGATCGCACCGGACAACGCAATATTCCCCCCAGCAGTGATCAACAGGACATCTTTCGTCAGCCCGAGAGTACCGTTAATATTGATATTGCCCTGATTCGTAGTAACATTGCCACCCAAGCTAGTATTGGCAGCAGAAATATTAAAACCAGAATTGCTGGCAATATTACCGCTAGTAAATTCCGCCTTGGTTCCCGTAACATTCAAAACAGAAAGCGGTGCTGTGCCTCCGATATTTCCTTGCACCAGCACATTGCCTGCACCAGCATTTAAGTTTAACAAACGAGTGCCATCGATCGCACCAACTATGCTAATATCTCCGCCGCCGCTACTGAGAGTGATATCGTTGCCGAGTTTGACATTGCCGTTAAGGGCGATCGCATTTTTATTGGTATTGATGCCAGAATTCAAATTGATTGTAGAAGCATTGAGAGCAATGCTGCTGTTGTCATTGCCTGTCAGAGTGCCATTAACTGCGATCGCGCCAGTTCCCCCTTGAATCGTTACGGGGTCTAAAAATAGGACATTGTTGGGAATACTAACGTTGGCCGTGCCATCCGATCGCCCAAGAACAATCGAGCTAAATCCATTTTGAATCAAACCAATTTCCGATGCCGTCAAATCCAAAGCTGGAGTATTGTTAGCGATACCGCCAATTGCAATATTTTGTCCTGCTGTTGCGGGTTGCAGCGTCAGCGCCCCAGTACCAGAAACGTTCCCGGAAAAATCAATTTCACCTGCTGTTAAACTCAGCGAGTTAGTTCCTGCCGCTAAACTCGAACCGAAAGCAATAGTTGCATCTCCCAGTGTAAAAGTTACAGGAGCTTTTAATGTCACTGGGCCGCTAAACCTAATGTCATCATTAGTTGTGGCGATATTTCCGCTAAGCGCCACAGTTCCCGCGCCTTTTTGCGTAAATGCACCGTCTAAGTTCAGGTTTTTGTCAATATTGAGATTAACCTGATTAGTAATTGTCAGCGTGCCCTTATTGGTGGTTGTTACAGTTCCTTTTATATCGACATTATCACCAGCAATGCCCAGATTGCCAGCCACATCTACTTTATTGTTAAAAGTAATATCTTTGCCTGCAAGAATCGGATTGTTGGCAATCGTCACAGCATCTCCGTAGGTTTGAGAGCCCGTTGTCGTGATATTTGCCTTGATTTGAGTAGTGCCGCCCGCATCTGTTGTCACACTCCCGGCATTGACTGTTTTATTAAATGCAGTTATTCCTGTAGAGTTAGCGGTTAAATTGCCGATCGCACTTCCCGTCCCAACTGCACCCCCAAATGTAATATTCCCGCTACTCGCCTTCACCGTCAAATCGCTGCTACCATCTACATTGTTGAAAGTAACGTCACTACCTGCGAGAATCGGATTGTTGGCAATCGTCACAGCATCTGCGTAGGTTTGAGAGCCGGTTGTCGTGACATTTGCCTTGATTTGAGTAGTGCCGCCCGCATCTGTCGTCACACTCGCGGCATTGACTGCTTGATTGAATGCAGTTGTTGCTGTAGAGTTAGCGGTTAAATTGCCGATCGAATTGTTGCTGCTGCCGATCGCACCATTGAACGTAACATCACCAGTACCCCCATCCACAGTCAAAGCGCTGCCGCTGTTACTGGCGTTCACAGTATTGTTAAAAGTAATGCCTGTACCTGTGAGAACCGGATTTATGTTGGTAATTGTAACTGCATCTCCGTAGGTTTGACTTCCCGTGGTTGTCACATTGCCATTGAGTGTAGTTTTGCCGCCCACATCTGTCGTCAAACTCGCGGCATTGACTGTTTGATTGAATGCAGTTGTTCCCGTAGAGTTAGCGGTTAAATTGCCGATCGCACTTGTCGCCCCAACAGCGCCCGTAAATGTAATATTGCCCGTACCTGCCGTTAAACTCAAGTCTTTAGTTCCCGTCGCTGCGCCGTTGACTGTGTTGTTAAACAGAATATTTCCTGCACCTTTACCTGTGCTGACAGCAGCATTATTTTCGACAAGTACAGGACTTTGGAAAGTGATATTTTGACCGCTGGTAGTAACGTTTTTATTGAGTGTTGTTGGGCCGTCAAAAACGATCGAAGCATTATCAGTGCCGGTGAGTGGTTGATTGATGACGATCGCACCTTTGGGAGATTGAATAGTCACCGGATCTAGGAAAAAATGAGCGCTGTCAAAGGTAATGGTACCAGTGCCGTCTGGCCTGCCGATCGCGATCGACTTAAATCCATCTTGCATGGATTGTTGAAATGCCGTCCCCAGAGAAATAGTATTGGCAGGGGCAATATATCCAACTTTGAAAATAATATTGCCATTTTGATTCAACGGAAGCAGAGAAAAAGTCCCCGTACCTTTAACAGTATTAGCAAGCGGAAAGTTAACGTCCATTCCTGTCAAACTAATATCTCCCTGACCGGCATTTAGTCCGCCGAATACATCAACTATGTTGCCAGCTTTGAGGGTGATATTTGCACCAGGAGCAGTACCGATCGAAGTTGGGTCAATGTTTCCGAACGTTCTAATATCGCCGGTCATGCTGGTAAGCGCGATCGCCCCTCCAGACGTTTTAATACTGTCCAAGGCAATATTACCTTTAGTTGTAATATTTATAGCGCCAGTGCTGGTAATATTGGCACCCTGATATACCACAAGTTCAGCCAAAGGAGTAGTGCCACCCACAGCCTTGTTAAAATTGATAGTATTAGTGCCAGCATTAATAGTTAATTTATTGTTGCCGTCAACGGTGCCACCAAAAGTAATATTCCCACCGCTGGTGACGTTGAGAGTTTTTTGGGTGGTGAGAGTGACATCATTGCCCAGAGAAACATCCTTGAGAAACGAGATACTCTTGTCTTGAGTAGTAATGTTTGCATTCAGTTTTGTGACTCCGTTCAGCGTCACTGTAGCGCTGCCTGTGGCGGTAATTGGGCCGTTGACAACGATCGCCCCACTGGTGTTTGGAGCTTCCAAAGCGATCGGGTAATTGAACGTCACACCAAGCGGGTCAACTGCGATTGTCCCCGCCCCGTTCCCCCGTCCGATAATCATTTGGGAAAACCCATTTATAACCGGACTTGTAATTTCAGCAGTGCTGAGATTTAAAACATTAGGATTATTGGCAATGCCACCAACGCTAATATCTAAATTCGGCGTCAGAGGTTGCAACAGAATTGTACCAGTGCCGTTGACTTTAGACGTACCAAACAGTGTAATTTCATCGCCCGTCAAAGTAACATCCTTGCCACTTCCAGGAGTCAGGTTAATCGAGCTATTTGTCAGGTTAATTGCATCCGCACCGCCTACCCCCTTACCAGTCATATCGACATTTGCCGCAGTCGCTTCTACTGCCGCGTTGCTGTCAAGAGCAATGCCGTAATTTGTTTTGGTGATTCCAGTCCCCGCACCTGTGCCAGTCATGGTGATATTTCCATTGAGCGATTTAACTGTGCTGTTAGCAACCGATATCCCCCTGTTGTTGTCTGTACCCGCACCAGCGTTACCGACGAAAGTAATAGTACCGCTCCCTGTTGATTCAACTAATGACACATTTTGAATGCCAATACCGTAGTTTTTTGTTCCAGTGCCGACGCCTATCCCAGTGAGGCTGATCGTTCCATTCAGCGATGTAACTTTGCTGTTTATATCAACTAATATCCCGGTGTTGTTGTCTGTGCCCGCACCGGCGATACCTTTGAAAGTAATAGTGCCGCTCCCAGTTGATGCCACTGATGACGCACCTTGAATGACAATACCGCTGTTATTGGTTCCAGTACCGCTACCTCATGTTCCTGTGAGGCTGATAGCTCCATTGAGCGATCGAACTGTGCTGTTGAGATCGACAGATATCCCTATATTATTATTTGTCCCGTTGCCGCCCGTACCAGTCAGGCGGACTTGTCCCGTCCCTGTTGATTCCACCATGGCATTTCTGCTAATCTCAATGCCGTATCCAGACCCGCTGCCATTACCAGTCAGCGTAATATCGCCATTGGCAGAACTTATCACAGGGCCGCTACTCAAAAGTATCCCCGAACTATTGAGGCTGGTACCGCTAGTACCTGTGAGGGTAATCTTTCCCGTTCCAGTAGTTACTAAATTAGGTTGAACACTAAAGGAAACTATGCTAATACCAGTTCTTCCGGTGTTTCCTGCACTACCGTTGAGGTCAATGTTCCCACCACCGACATTAATTGTGCCACCTTGAAGACCAATGCCATTTTGGTTGGTAGCATTCCCGCTACCGCTACCTGTAAAATTGCCACCGTTTGTATTAATCGCTGCATTGTTGCTAAGACTACCACCGTTGAGATTATCGGCATCAGCATTCAGGGTAACGTTGCCTCCCTGAGTGGTGATATCTTTATTAAGAGTAATATTATTATTGGCATTCAAAGTTAGCGACTTACTATTATTCCAAACAATCGGTGCGTTGACTGTAATATCACCGAGATTCGGCAAGGTAGACGCTGTAGAAATAGTCACATTCCCCAAACCTAGCTGATTTTGCAGCGTCGCGTTATTAATCGTAGAAGTGCCAGCCGAAGGCGTAAATACTTCTCCTAAAGTGCCACCTGCATCGGCACCAGTGCTAATAATAATATCAGTCGGATCTAATAGTAATGTGCCAGCAATCCCCAAGGGCGATCGCAAATCCGCTAATCCTTGAAAATCTAGCGATTGCTTTCCCGACACCTCCACAAACCCGCCATTCCCCGAAACCAAGCCACCTCTGGCGGTAATATTGCCATTAAACCGAGTAGTGTCATCAGCCCAAACAATAACTCGCCCGCCATTCCCGCTAGTAATAGCATTAGCATTAATTGTCGAGTCTGCGCTGACAAAAGTCTGCAAAGCATTCGGTACACTTCCCAAACCGCGATAGTCTCCACCAATCAATACATTCCCCCCACCGTTGGTACCCGAAGCATCGATGTTGCCAGCAATAACACCTACTTTCTCGCCCAATATGTTAACATTACCGCCAGTGTTGCCCGAGACGTTGATAGTGCCGCTGGCGATCGCAGTTCCCGCAGCTACCGGCACAGCAGCATTCCCCGTCAACACAACATCGCCATTAGAATTTACCGTCAAATTCGTTGCCTGCGCCACAGCTTTTCCAGTCAGCAACTGCGGTAAAGATAGCACGGGCTGCGTCCAATTATTCGGCAGCGAACTTTGAGTTGCTGTCGGCACAACGTCCAAACTCAATAAATTTCCCGCTTGAGAAATCCGCACCAAATTTTGACCGGGTACAGCGCTGATCAGAACACTGCCTCCCGGCGCATTTAGCTGACCGGTATTGACAACCGTGCCGCCAGTCAAACTTAAACTTTGACCGGGCGCCACGGTCAAATTCCCTGCATTAACAATGCTTCCCGCTTGCAAATTGGTAAACGCAAAACTGTTCGGATTCCCGATTAAAGTTGCCCAGTTATTATTCCCCGTCGCACTAAACCACTGATTATTGCCAAAACCGATCCCTGTCGCCGCAGTCGCATTAAAAGAACCAGGCACGTTGAGACTGGCATTCGGCCCGAAAATTATCCCCGATGGATTCATCAAAAACAGGTTGGAATTGCCGCCCGTGACTTGAATTAAGCCATTAATTAAAGAAGGATTTCCACCAGTAATCCGTCCTAAAATATTTTGAATGTTGGGATTGGTTAAAAAGTTGGCTGTTTGACCTTGACTGAGGCCGAACTGAGTAAAACTGTGAAACAGGTTAGCCTTGTCTCCGCCCAGAGACCCCCCGGAAATGTCGTAGCGATTGCCGTTGGGCGTAACAACTGTGTTCGTGCCGTCTGGTGCGGGGGTGATGGGTTGCGCGGAAGCTGAGGCTGCTGCATTCAGCCAGCCAACTATGAATAACCATCCGAGCAAAGGTAGTTTGTTGGCTGTCATTGTGTTTAAAGATTTTGCTTAAAGTGCGATCGTATTTATCTGTTCCAATTTTTACTCATAAAAATTTCTCCTGTCAATAGGATCGCCGTATTTTTTATATAATAAAAAAATACATGATAAGCTGAAGAAAGTCTATATTTACACCTGTTTGCAGTGCAGATGCTCGGGCTTCGGACGCGGCAATCCCCTGTGCCTACTGTATTCAGGATCGCGCCAGCAATGCAGCGCCAGTTTCTCGTTTCCAGTCTCCGATACTTCCTAAGTCAATTATGTTAGTTAATAAACCTGGTTTATGCGTCCGGGAGTGGTGACGAGAATAGGGCGTTCGATCGCAACGCTTAGGCGTTGAACAACCTAGAATATTATACTATTTACGGCAAATATTTATGCTGATGAAATTAGAGGCGATCGCCCGACAGGGAAACCGGATTGCCCTGTCGGGCGATGGTTCGTGTAAATGAAAGGTAATTTATCTAATATTAATAACAATTGTAGCCAGACTTATTCGCGATCGGTATAAGTCAAAAGTGCGTTATACCAGTTAAAAAAAAGAAACTCGCTCTCAGCAATCTGCAAACCATTAGATCACTTGTAAGGTATGTGAGGTACACAGAAGAGGTAGGGACTAAGGCTCAGCCTTGTCCCTACTCGGGAATATACCGAATAAATCTGGAATCTGCTGTATATAATCAGTCATTTCTAATTCTTGACTTCTTTAATCTCACATCTCAAATGGTTACAAATCGCCTGTTATACAGGTTGACTATAGTGGAAAAAAACTCGCTTTATCTCTCAATACGGTTGACTTAAGAGATGACAGCACGGAAAACCGATGAAAAATAGACACTCTTGTTTGCTTAGTTCCTTTGTTCGGATTATCTTAAGTGAACCGTATTGAGATATCTCTAGCTCGCGATCGCCACCGCACACTCGAAGCCAGGTAAGCAGCTTGCACCTCACTGTCAGTAGAAACTGACTCAGCAGCCCAAATCTTATCAGAAAATTTATATTTATTTGATAATCTTTATCAAAACTTTATAAAACTTTAAAAAAAATTTTTTATATTTTTGATGAAAGCTAATATTTGCAAGTCTTGCAGTCAACTAGAGACCGTTAAGGACACAAATAAATGTAGTAGCTTGGAAGTCTAATCTGGGTAAATATCTTGCTGTTACAGATTAAAGTGTGGCAGTGTGGTGTCTGTGAAATCTCAAAAAACAACAAGCACTCAATTTACTGTCATGACTGACCTAAGTGATATCCGTATGTAGAGTTATTGGTGTAGAGTCTCTTTTGCAACTTTGACGCTCGTACTAAATATCGCGATCGTCGCGATCGTCCATTTCTATCTCGGCAACATGGCATTTTCCGCATTACTAACTAACAATACTGGAGGAATCAGGGTTATGACTACTTTAACGCTAGTCAAAAAAACATCTTTTACAGTTGCCAGCTTGGCAACCACAATCTTGCTGAGCATTTGCACGCCCGTGCGAGCTTTCATGTTCGGTACCAGCGGCATCCAGTTCGATAAAGATACGAGTATAAATTTTACCTTCGAGCAATCTCACGGCAGTTACCAGTCCAGCTTATTGGTGGCAAAATATCAGTTAGACGATAAGGGCTCTAGCTATGGCAACATCTTGCCACCACTGTTTCAGGAGATCAAGCCCTCAGATAACGGCGCAGCCGACGAATGGAAAGGAAGTTTCGGCAACGCAGTCACTTCAGACAACAAATCCATCACCCAAACCTTCACATTTTTGCAGAATCAAACTTATGCCCTGCTGCTGTGGAGCGACGCAGGCACCGGCAAGCAATTCGAGCAGTACGCCTCCAGCAGCACCTTCATGAATAGCCCCGAATGGTTTGCCGCCAACAACCAGTTCCGCAGAGATGACTGTCTCGTCGCCGGATGTCAGCAAGCGGTATTTGGGGACTTTAAGCTAGACTACAACTCCACCGACTCATTTACAAACGTCAACGGCGGTAAAGGCCCAGAGCAATTTTCATCAGTCACAATGGCCCAACTGGTTCGGGGTACAAGAGTCTCCTTCGACGATGCCGGAGGAGCAAATGACCGAGACTTCCAAGACTTCACCGTGTCGGCCGAGTTGGCACCCGAACCTGTCACAGTGTTCGGCACGATGATGGGGATCGGGGCTTTGGCTGCTGCTCGCGGGAAAAAAAAGCGACATCACCAACCATAAAAATGACCCTTAAGCATCTCCATACAAATCTAAATAGTGCGTCAGTTCAGTGGTACTGTGAGAAATAGCATTTCTAAATGTTAAGACTTTTTCCATAACGGGAAAAATAGCATCCTAACAAAGGCACTATTCATGGTATCCACCGCAACAAAAACGAACGTAGGCTACATCACCCAAATCATCGGGCCAGTTGTAGACGTAAAATTCCCAGGCGGCAAACTGCCCCAAATCTATAACGCTATTACGATCGCCGGCAAAAACGAAGCAGGTCAAGACATTTCTGTTACCTGCGAAGTTCAGCAACTCCTCGGAGACAGCCAAGTGCGTGCAGTTTCCATGAGTACCACCGACGGCTTGATGCGCGGCATGGAAGTAGTAGATACCGGGAAAGCGATCCAAGTTCCCGTCGGCATCCCGACTCTCGGCCGCATTTTTAACGTCATCGGCGAACCCGTAGATAACCTCGGCCCGGTCAATACTTCCGAAAGTATGCCCATCCACCGCAACCCGCCGGCTTTCACCGAACTAGAAACCAAGCCTTCGGTGTTTGAAACAGGGATCAAGGTCATCGACCTCTTGGCTCCCTACCGTCGCGGCGGTAAAATCGGTTTGTTCGGCGGCGCAGGCGTCGGCAAAACCGTAATTATGATGGAACTCGTGAACAACATCGCTAAGGCTCACGGCGGCGTGTCCGTGTTTGGCGGTGTGGGCGAGCGCACCCGTGAAGGTAATGACCTTTACAAAGAAATGATCGAATCTGGGGTTATTGACGAAAAAGACCGCAGCAAGTCGAAAATTGCCCTAGTATACGGTCAAATGAACGAGCCACCTGGTGCTCGGATGCGCGTGGGCCTGTCGGCTCTGGCGATGGCCGAATACTTCCGCGATGTCAGCAAGCAAGACGTACTCTTGTTCATTGACAACATCTTCCGGTTCGTGCAAGCGGGATCTGAGGTATCGGCTCTGTTGGGTCGGATGCCTTCGGCTGTGGGATATCAGCCGACTCTGGGTACAGACATGGGCGACTTGCAAGAACGGATTACTTCGACTACTGAAGGTTCGATTACTTCGGTTCAAGCTGTGTACGTACCTGCGGATGACTTCACAGATCCAGCGCCGGCTACGACTTTTGCTCACTTGGACGCTACAACTTTGTTGTCTCGCGGTTTGGCTGCCAAGGGTATTTATCCGGCTGTTGATCCCCTGGAGTCTACCTCCACAATGTTGCAAATTAGCATTGTAGGCGCAGAACACTACGGTGTGGCGCGTCAGGTGCAGTCTATTTTGCAACGCTACAAGGAATTGCAAGATATTATTGCGATTTTGGGTTTGGACGAGCTGTCTGAAGATGACCGCTTGACCGTTTCTCGCGCTCGCAAAATCGAACGTTTCTTGTCTCAACCGTTCTTTGTGGCGGAAGTATTCACCGGTTCCCCCGGTAAGTACGTCAAGCTGGCTGATACCATTAAGGGCTTCCAAATGATTTTGGCTGGCGAACTTGATGAGTTACCGGAACAAGCTTTCTATTTGGTTGGCGATATCAGTGAGGCGATCGCCAAAGCTGAAAAAATGAAGGCTGACGCTAAGTAGAAAGTAGGTAATGGGTAATAGGTAATGGGTAATAGGTAATGGGTAATTGGTAATGGGTAATTGGTAATGAGTTATTGGAACTAACAAATAACTAATGCCCAATGCCCTGTTTGGCCAATGCCCAATGCCCAATGCCCAATGCCCAATGCCCAATGCCCAATGCCCAATGCCCAATTCTCAATTCGCTATTTATGACATTAACTGTGCGCGTAGTGGCCCCAGACAAAACTGTGTGGGATTCTAATGCTGAAGAAGTAATTCTGCCAAGCACGACTGGCCAATTGGGTATCTTGAGCGGTCACGCTCCGATGTTGACGGCTTTGGATACTGGAGTGATGCGCGTCCGTCCTGGTAAGGAATGGGTGTCTATTGCTCTGATGGGCGGCTTTGCTGAAATCCAAGAAAACAAAGTTACTATTCTTGTCAACGGCGCCCAAATAGGCGAAACGATTGATAAAGAAGCTGCTCGTACTGCTTACGCCGAAGCAGAAGCTCGTTTGGACAAGTCTGCTAGCGGCACTTTGCAAGAGCAAATTCAAGCTAAGCAAGCAATCAAACGCGCGAGAGCTCGTTTCCAAGCTGCTGGCGGTACGCTGTAGCGATCGCCCTAGGGACACAACAATGTTGTGTCCCTCGTGCTGTGAGTGCTAAACTCCGGCCTCGGACAATAGCGATCCCATTGTTTCCCAAGATAGCCCCTGCTGAAGATAGCGGGGGTTATTTGGATTGTAGGGACTCTCTAGCCGATCGACACTCAGAATCTCTGCGCCCGACGGTAAAACAGGAACCTCAGGATCGCTGGCGGTCGATCGTACCAGGGAGCTAGAAAAGCCTTTAAAAATAGCAATTTCGTCGAATTCCCCATCAATTTGGGCCTTGACGATTAGAACTTCCTGAGGTCTTTTTATCGTGTATTGTTCCAAGCGATCAGCAATAGAGTCAGCCATAGCAATTCTTACTTTCCTGAAATCTGGTATAATATAGCTTAATTGTGCAGCTAATTTCAGGGACAGCCTGCCGAATATTTTTTTTTAATTCGACATTTTAAACACCAAGAAGTTAGCCGAATAATCTAATTCATCTCAAATAAATCTGGAAAATTATTTGTGCAAAACCTACTTTGACTATCTTTCAACAGCCACAGGAAAACTATAGGGGTTCTCAAAAAAGTGAGGAGAGCCTCATGCCCTATGCCCTATGCCCTATGCCCTATGCCCTATGCCCGGTTTTCCGGATAGTACCTCATCTTTCTGAGACTCGGCTATATGTTTAAATTATCGCATTTAATTCAAAATATTATCAAGCCTTTTGCTCGGACAAGTCTGTGGCAATTTATGCTATTTTTTTGTTTGAGTTTAGCTCTCTTTAGTTGCGGCTTGGAGCTGACAAATAACTTAACAGCAAAAACCCAAAATTCCTCCTCAAACTTAACAAAAGTTGTCAGAATCGGTCATCAGCCCTTGGGAGCGCTGTTTTATCTCAAATTTAAAGGCTCTTTGGAAGCGCGTTTATCAAAAATGGGTTGGTATGTAGAATGGACGGAATTTATCGCCGGGCCGCCAATTTTAGAAGCAATAGGAAAAGGAAAAATCGATCTGGGCTATGCGGGAGTCGCGCCGCCGATTTTTGCCCAGTCAGACGGCGTACCTTTTGTTTATATTGGTAATGACTCAGGTTTGCCTGGAAGCATTGGGATCATAGTTCCTGACAATTCTCCTATTCGGAGTCTGGCGGATCTCAAAGGCAAGAAAATAGCAGCAACTAAAAAAACCGCAGCTCATTATTTGTTCATTCGGGCGTTAACTCAAGGTGGCTTGCAGTTACAAGATGCCCAATTTGTCGATTTGTCTCCGCCAAAAGCTCAGGAAGCATTTCTGAGAGGGGAGGTGGATGCTTGGGCAATTTGGCAGCCGTTTTTAGCTAAATTACAAGAAACTGTCCCCGTTCATTTTTTGGCTGAGAGCGAGGGGGTGATTAATGACAGAAACTTCTATTTTGCAAGTCGCTCTTTTGCTAGCGACTTTCCCGAGCTGGTGAAAACAGTAATGGAAGAAACGCGACAGATGGGTAACTGGATAACTCAAAATCCAGAGCGAGCAGCGGAATTTATCACCACTAGAACCGGAATGAAAAGAACCACAGCTATAATATTAAGTAAAAGCCGCAGCTACGATTTGCTGCCAATTCAAGACAGGGCTGTTGAAGAACAGCAGCGGATTGCTGAAATTTTCTTTCGGTTGGGAATTCTTTCCGATCGCATTTGGATTGAAGATGCCCTGTGGAAACAAAAATTAGATTTATAGCTGAAGTTAGAAGTCAGCAGGAATCGAGCTCGTGGGAAAAGGGCTATTCAAAAATTTCTAACCTTTTGGCGGTTGCGAGCTCGAACCCGAAATCGAGCAGAGGTAGCAATAAATCAGCGGTGGCGCTCGCGCCAGTATTCAAAATACAACTGGGTGTATTCTAGAGAAAAAGTTCAAACTGTTAAGTGGCAGAATCAAATGTCTTCAATTGCCAATCAACTGCGTTACGGTTTTGTCTCGATTGTTGTGGCAAGCGTATTGATGGCGGGAAGTACGTTAGCTTACCTCAGCTTTCGCGCACAAATAGAACAGACAAAACAGCTTCAGTACGAGCGATCGCAAGCTGCTGCTGCCCAAATTAGCGCTTATTTGGATAACTTGCAGCGCCAACTCAATTATTTGTCAGAATTGCGCGGTTTAACAGAATTTAATGCTGAAACTCAGCGCAGCATTCTTGAAGGATTAATCAACAGCAACAGCGCCTACGAAGTGGTGGGAATTTTTAACAGTAAAGGTAAAGTCGTACAGGTGATGTCTCCTTACGAATCTTTCTCGATATCTAGCTTGAGTTTAGCGGGAATTTCGGGAGATGCACCTGTATTTTGGGAGACGTTAGGGCAGGCTAAAAATTATGTTAGTCCCGTAGATGTCGATCTGAAGACAAGGGTTAATGTTGTTAACTTAGCTGTGCCAGTTCGCGACAGTAAAAATCAAGTTGCTGGCGTATTATTTGCGCGAGTTAGTCTCAATTTTTTAATTCAAATTGCGGCTAGGGCGCAAGTGGGAAAAACTGGATACAGCTACGTTCTCGATCGCCGCTCGGTGCTGATTTCCCAACCCGGAACCAAGATTAATCCGTATTTGCTGCAAGATTTGAAAGGGCGATCGTTTGTGGGAGATTTATCCAAATTAGCTGTGGCTTCGGGGACGCAATCTCCCCTGGTTTATCGAGGCTGGCGCGGGGAGGAAGTGATGGGGATCGGTGCGATCGTCCGTCGGGTACAATGGATGGTGGTGGTAGAGCTACCTACAGCCGAAGCTTACGCTCCGGTGCGATCGCTCATCTACGTCATGGGTGCAGTTACCACCGCCAGCGCCCTCGTCGCCGTGGGCTTGGGAGTCGCTTTTGCGCGATCGATCACAAATCCCTTAAAATCCCTGACATCCGCAGCTACTAAAATGAGTAGCGGAATGTTTGAAACTCGGGTAAATATTGCGGCATCTAACGAACTCGGAAAATTAGCAAATGCTTTTAACAGCATGGCCAGTCAGTTGGAAGTATCTTTTACCAAATTAGAACATCAAAATGCCCAATTGCAGCGACTTGATAAACTCAAAGACGAATTTTTAGCCAACACTTCTCACGAACTTCGCACCCCACTTAACGGAATTATCGGGTTAACTGAGTCTTTGATCGACGGCGCTACAGGACAATTGCCAGAAGCAACAATTTCTAATTTAGAAATGATTGCATTTAGCGGTAGGAGACTGACCAATCTCATCAACGATATTCTCGACTTTTCAAAGCTCAGGCACAAAAACATTGAACTGCAAATCAAGCCCGTCGGCATCAGAGAAATTGTCGATATCGTGGTAACTTTGTCTCAACCTCTAATTGGTACCAAAAACCTACAGTTGATTAATGCAGTTCCTGCCGATATTCCCTTAGTCGATGCCGATGAAAACCGCTTGCAACAAATCCTTTATAATTTGATTGGAAATGCTATTAAATTTACAGATGTTGGTACTGTACAAATTTCCGCTGATGCTATCACATTAACATCCCCTGATTTGGCATATGAGCTAAATTCAGTAACGGGTAAACTGCAATCTTTAATTGTTAGATCAAAACTGCAAATTACGGTATTTGACACCGGAATTGGCATTGCTGAAGATAAATTAGAACGCATTTTTGAATCTTTTGAACAAGCAGACGGTTCCACAGCCAGAGAGTACGGAGGAACCGGTTTAGGTTTGGCAGTGACAAAGCAGTTAGTCGAACTACACGGTGGTGAAATTCATGTATCTTCAGAACTCGGCGTTGGGTCGCATTTCACATTTAGTTTGCCAATTTCTCAAAATCAGTATGTCGATAACCAGCCTTTGCCCGCAACGGTGCGGCAGTCCTTACTTTCTAGAGCCAACGATCGCAACTTAACAACTAATGAAACAGTTACAGTAAGTTTTAATAATAACAGTACGAGCGCCGACCGAGAACGCCAACAAAACAGTTTGGTAAAAATATTGATTGTAGATGACGAAAGTGTGAATATTCAGGTATTGACCAACAACTTACTCCTAGAAAAATATGAAATCGCCGAAGCTAGCAGCGGTAGAGAAGCTTTAGAGCTTATAGACAGAGGCTACAAGCCCGATCTAATTTTGCTAGATATCATGATGCCGCGGATGACTGGTTACGAAGTTTGCGAGAAAATTCGGGAGAAATTCGCCGCTAGCGAATTGCCAATAGTGATGCTAACCGCCAAAAATCAAGTATCTGACTTAGTACAAGGTTTCAATGCAGGAGCTAATGATTTTTTAACTAAACCGTTTCTCAAAAATGAATTGATGGCCCGAATCAAAACTCACATCCGTCTGACAAAAACGAATGCAGCTTACGGTAGATTTGTCCCCCACGACTTTCTGCGATTTTTGGGACACGAAAGTATTCTTGATGTTCAACTCGGCGATCAAATTCAGAAAGAAATGACAATTTTATTTTCTGACATTCGCTCATTTACGACTATCTCCGAAGCGATGACTCCCCAAGAAAATTTTAATTTTCTCAACAGTTACCTGGGCAGAGTCAGTCCAGTAATTCGCGCTCACCATGGTGTGATTGATAAATATATTGGTGATGCGATTATGGCACTATTTCCTGAGTCGGCAGATGATGCTGTTCGGGCGGCAGTGGAAATGCAAAAACAAGTTATTACTTACAACCAGCACCGACAACAAAGCAATTACGCACCAATTACGATCGGCATTGGTTTGCACGTCGGTACTTTAATGTTGGGTACGATTGGCGAGCAAGAACGGATGGAAAGTACGGTGATTGCTGATGCGGTGAATCTCGCCTCTCGTTTGGAAGGATTGACTAAGGTTTACGGCTCGGGAATTCTAGTCAGCGAATCAATTTTAGAGCATTTGGGCGATCGAGAAAAATATTTGTGCCGATTTGTAGATAGAGTCACAGTAAAAGGAAAAAAATCTGTAGTCTCGGTGTTTGAAATTTATGATGCAGAAACACAACAAAGCATGGACCTCAAGCAGGAAACTGCCGCGGCTTTTGAAAAAGGTTTGGAGCTTTATTTCGAGAAAAATTTTAGTAAAGCCCAAAAAATATTCAAAAAGATTTGCGAAACTAATCCTCAAGATAAGTTAGCAGCACTCTACTACCAGCGCTCTCTGAAAAATCGAATGTATGGAGTGTCAGAGGGGTGGTCGGGCATAGAAGCTCTAGACAACAAGTAATAAAAGTAACATCAAGCTGATGCCAAAAATTGTTACCTGTTTATCTGGTTTTTTATCACTGGACTCAGGCATAATATATTCAGGTCGAAATATGAGGTACCAAAGTTGGCAGTTTCGCGGAAACTCACACCCTAGAATAGGCTACTTTTGATACCAATTCAAAAAAATGCAGCGGTGGGGTAACTTATACCCCTTATGCAGTAAGTCATTCCCTGAAAAATTTCAAATTTGAAATGCTATGACTTCCAACTCGAATGTACTGCATAACGCCATGTCAAAAATCAGCCCGCTCATCTAAAAAATATGGGGTTTGACATGGCTTCAGCCAGGAACCGAGCACCAAACATTCCCTGTGTAATATCATGTCCGGTCGATTACAATAACAAAAACTGTTTGTAGTACGTCCTGGCGTCCGCAGCCGCATAGCGGACGCCAAGACGCACTACCAACCGTGGGCGTGGTGTTAATCTGCTCGACAGGATATAAGTTTTCTGCCTGTACAAAATCCTTTACAATACTTCAAAGCGGTGCAAATTCGATCTAGTGTCAACTGTGTTTTTCACCCTAAATTAATGTTATGTCAACTTTTTCTATCAAGCGCTTAGTTGCCAAACTTTCAGGAAAAGCAACGCTGCAAACTGTACTCATAGTTCCGTTTGTGTTGCAAGTATTTGCTGCGGTGGGAATTGTAGGATATTTATCCTTTAGGAACTCTCAAAAAGCGGTAAATGACCTTGCGGATCAGTTGATGGGTGAGGTGAGCAATCGCATCCAGCAAAATTTGAAAAGTTATCTAGAAACTCCGCACCAAATCAATCAAAGCAAGCTGGATTCAGTGAAACTGGGTTTTGTGAACATGAAAGATTTGTCAGCGTGGGAAAAGTATTTGTGGCGGCAAGTGCAGTTATATCCTTACATAAATTTTACGTCTGTAGGCAATCAGGATGGGGAATACCGCACCGGAGAAAAGATGTCAGATGGCACTTTACTGATTAACGCATCCGGGCCATCTACAAATTTTGATTTTTATTCCTACAATACGAATGATCGGGGCGATCGCGCATCAGTAGCAGCCACTGTCAAAAACTTTGATATTCGAGAGCATCCTTCCTATAGCTATGCCGCTTTAGAAGCTAAACCAACCTGGAGTTCGGTGTATGTATCCTTCTTAGAACCAACATTAATCCTCAGCGCTCTCCAGCCAGTTTACGATAGCGAAAAACAATTAGAAGGAGTGTTAATCGCAGCCTTGCGTCTCGATAGCATCGGTTTCTTTTTAAATAGCCTCAACATTGGCAAATCAGGTCAGGCATTTATTATTCAAAAGAATGGAATGCTACTGGCAACTTCCAGTCGAGAATTACCATTCCGATCGCGCAACGATAAAAAAGAACTGTTTAACGTCACAGAAAGTACCGATACAGTAACTCAAGCTACAGCTAAATACTTAGCCACTCAATTTCAGGATTTTTACCGAATTCAAGACCCGCAGCAGCTAAGTTTTGAAATAAACGGCAAACCCCAATTTCTAAAAGTCCTGCCTTTCAAAGACGGCAAAAGTTTAGACTGGCTGATTGTTGTCGTGGTTCCTGAAGCCGACTTTATGGAACAAATTCACGCCAACAACCGCACTACCGTGCTGCTGTGTGTGGCGGCTTTGGGAATGGCAACAGTTCTAGGAATCCTCACTTCTCGCTGGATTATCAGACCTATTTTAAAGCTAAAAGATGCCGCAATAGCTTTGTCTGAAGGACAATTTGACAGAACTGTCAAGCTCGATCGCTCCGACGAGTTGGGCGTACTTGCCGCGGCTTTTAACAGCATGGCAGCACAACTGCAAGCATCTTTTACTGCCCTAGAAACTAAAAATACTGAATTGCAGCGACTTGACAAACTCAAAGACGAATTCTTAGCCAATACGTCTCACGAACTTCGCACTCCCCTCAACGGCATTATTGGGATTGCAGAATCTTTAATAGATGGCGCTACGGGAGAACTGCTAGAAACAACAAATTTCAACTTGGGTTTGATTGCGTCGTCAGGAAAAAGATTGTCTTCTTTAATTAACGATATTCTAGACTTTTCTCAGCTAAAACACAAAACTATCGAACTGCAAATCAAGTCCGTCGGTGTCCGAGAAATAGTCTCTGTAATTATTACCTTGTCCCAGCCATTGGTGGCTCAAAAAAAATTGCAATTGATTAACTCAGTCGCTCCGGAATTGCCCCCCATAGCAGCCGACGAAAATCGCTTGCAACAAATACTTTATAATTTAATCGGCAATGCGATTAAATTTACAGAAAGCGGTACCGTTGCAATTTCAGCCGAATTAGTAACGGGAAACCCAAAATCACCGCTGAATTCGCAATTAGCCATTACTGTATCCGACACCGGCATTGGCATTCCAGAAGATAAATTACAGCGAATTTTTGAATCTTTTGAGCAAGCCGACGGTTCCACTTCTAGAGAATATGGCGGCACTGGTTTAGGGTTAGCCGTTGCCAAGCAATTAGTTGAATTGCACGGAGGTAGACTTTCAGTCTCTTCAACTGTAGGCGCCGGTTCGCAATTCACGTTTACTTTGCCCGTAGCTGAGAGTCAAGCAGAATTTAGCAGCATACAGCCGCGTTTAACTGAGGAATCTGCGATTTTAATTGCTGGATTCGCTCCCCAATCATCTATAATCAATTATCCTATTTTAGGCAAAAATAATTTGAAACAAAGTGAAAGAATCCATGTTTTAGTAGTCGATGATGAACCAATTAATATTCAAGTAATCGCCAACAATCTTTCTATAGAAAACTATTACATAACTCAAGCTAGCAACGGCAGAGAAGCTTTAAATCTGATTGAAACAGGATTGAAGCCAGACTTGATTTTACTCGATGTAATGATGCCGCACATGACTGGTTATGAAGTGTGTCGAGAAGTGCGAAAAAAATACTCGCCTTTAGAAATGCCGATTCTGATGCTGACGGCAAAAAATCAAACTAACGACTTGGTGGAAGCTTTTAACTTAGAAGCAAATGATTATGTAACTAAACCTTTTATTAAAAAGGAATTGGTCGCGAGAATTAACACGCAAATTCGTCTGGCTAAACTGAATGCCGCCTACGGTAGGTTTGTGCCGCACGATTTTCTAAGCTTGCTGCAAAAGCCTAGTATTGTGGAAGTAAAACTAGGCGACAATCAGGAAAGGGATATGACTGTGCTATTTGCTGATATTCGCTCGTTTACGTCGATTTCAGAACAGATGAAACCTGCGGATAATTTTGCATTTATTAATAGTTACTTGGGTAAGGTAAGTCCTGCAATTAGGAAAAATAATGGGTTTATTGACAAATACATTGGGGATGCAGTCATGGCTTTGTTTCCCACATTTCCATCCGATGGTGTGCGAGCGGCAATTGATATGCAAAAACAAGTGAATATTTTTAACCTGGAGCGAGAAAAAAACGGTTTGTTTCCGATCGCGATCGGCATTGGTTTGCACGCGGGCAATTTGATGTTGGGTACAATTGGGGAGCGAGAGCGGATGGAAAGTACGGTGATTGCTGATGCGGTGAATCTGGCGTCTCGTTTGGAAGGATTGACTAAAGTGTACGGGGCGGGAATTTTGGTTAGCGGTGCAATAATCGATCGCCTCGACGATCCAGAAACATATAACTACAGATTTGTCGATCGCGTAAAAGTGAAAGGAAAGACCAATATTGTGTCGGTGTTTGAAATTTACGATACAGAAACAGACAAAAGTATTGCACTCAAGCAGGAAACTGCCGAGATTTTTCAAGAAGGTCTAAATTTTTACTACCAACAAAAATTTGTGGCTGCCCAAAAAATATTTCAAAACATTTTACAAATCAATCCTGATGATCGAGTAGCAATGCTCTACTTCAAACGCGCTCGCAAATATCGAATGTACGGATCGCCGGAGGGGTGGTCTGGGGTGGAAGCTTGGACGGAGAAATAAGTCGCTTCCTTTAAGGAACAAGGAAGTTGGGCCAACGTACAATATACGGGATGTAACAAATGTAAAGGATATAAAGCTCGCGAAGCCGAAGCCACACAAGTCGCTCTTATGGTAGGAAGAAGGTTGTAGTTATCGAGGAGAAAAGCAATCGATCGCAATTTTGGCAATTTAAGACGCCCCCAACGTTTGGCGCACTTGCTATAAAAAATAGGGCGCGCACTGCACGCCCTACTAAGTGCAAAATATGGTTGTACAAAGTTTAAAATACAGTGCTACAAACCCCGAATTTATTCCAAGTTTTCTGACCGACAATGCCATCAGCAGCTATCTTTTGTTCCTGTTGAAAATTGATAACTGCTCGCTGGGTTTTGGCGCCGAAAGCTCCATCAGTATTTAGCGAAGCTCCGCTGACATTCAACAGTCGTTGGAGGTAGCGGACATCCTCATTTTGAGTGACTGCATCGTTGCGTTGGAGTAGGGGAAAATAGCGGCAAGAAGGTAATTCGAGATTAATCGCGTTTGTAGTTTGCATAATTTGATTTAACCTTGGTTGTTTGCAAGTTTGTTGAAAAGCACAGTAACAGGTAAAAATGTTAAGTGATTTAACATCCGCCTGTGTGGCAAGCTCCTAATTGACTCCAAGTTCTCTCGCCGACAACATCCACACCATCTTTTTTTGCTTTTTAAACATGAATGATTAGTGGTGTGCAAGTCGTTTGAAAGCAGAGAAGTTGGCAAAAAATGTTAACTGTCCCAGACGCACTATTGAGAAGCAAAAGCCAGGTGATTTACCGTTTTTACGTAGATCGAACCTAGTATTTTTGTAAAAAAAATCGGTGATTGCTAGCCGTGCGTCCAAGATTAGTTAAGTTGGATTTAACAACCGGTGGGAGCGCAAGCGTCTAAGTAATTCCAAGTTTGCTGACCGACAATGCCATCAACAGCAATCTTTTTTTTCTTTTGAAAGTCGATGACTGCTGCTTCAGTTTTGGCTCCAAATAATCCATCAATTGATAGGGAATATCCTTTTTTAACTAACGATTGTTGGAGATAGCGCACGTCTTTATTGGCGGTGGTATTATTATTGCGTCGCAGTGTGGGCAAGGAAGAACACTGAGGTAATTGAGCTTGAATTTCGTTTGTGCTTTGCATGATTTTGTTGGGGATTAGTGGTTGGCAAGTCGTTTGAACCTGCTATTCCCCAGTTGTAGCTGGGAGCGAAAGCGGTTTCACAGTCGCTTTTTCTGGTGACGCTTGTCTGAGGTAACTCAAATGAGTGACAGAATCAAGGAAGTTGGGGGCGGATTTTTGGCCTAATTTAATGAATGTAACAAATGGATGCTGGAGCTGGAGGGATGAGGGGTTGATTTAGTTAAAGATTGCGGGACAGATCGCCCGATCGCCTAAAGTCGCAGGAAAGAATTGTGTAGCGGAGATTTTTAGCATGAGGTACAATGCTTGTGATTGTGGAATTGAGCCATATTTGAATCGGTGCTTTTTATCACATCACGCATCCGGGAGAGCTAATATTAGCAGAATTCGCGATCGACAATTAGCTGGAACTAATTACTAATTGCGCTCAAATGCAAGAATCAGTAGATTTGTGCTGCACCCCTGAACACTCAAGCTATTATTTATTATATTAATGCAAAAAAATATCCGGTCGATCGCCAAATTTTACAGTAGCGTACCCCTCCGTTTAGCGCTGACTCTGCCGTTCGTGCTGCAAACTTTAGCAGTAGTAAGTAGGGCTTGCTGAAAAAGCCTAAAACCCTTACAGCAAGAGACGTTGGCTCGTTTTAATCCTCAAAAAGTGCAAGCAATGCAGCTAAAATGGGTCAAAACCCCTGCACACCATCACTTTCGTAATGT